>JBKPDW010000411.1:0-4407 GCA_046728115.1 Acidobacteriota bacterium
GCTGCGAGCTCTCGCCAGGCCCACACGATGGCGTGAGGGTGCTCGGTGGGAATCAGCGCGCGTA
Organism: Acidobacteriota bacterium; assembly: GCA_046728115.1. Classification (GTDB taxonomy): domain Bacteria; phylum Acidobacteriota; class Vicinamibacteria; order Vicinamibacterales; family CAVVIG01; genus CAVSWN01. Next base: position 65 of record JBKPDW010000411.1, read on the forward strand.
CGAAGACATCGTCCAAAACTGCAAAGCGTGCGTGCCACGTGGCGGCGGCCTTGAGCCGCTCTACCAGGCTGGTGCGGGCCCACCCACAGAGATCTGAGAGATCAAAAACATGCGACGCCACATCGGCCGCGGGAATACCCAGGATGGCCGGAACGCCGAACGGCGTCAGAAACACATGAACGCCATCCCAGCTGCTGCTTTGTCGTACGGTCGCAGGCGCATCCTGCAGCCCGCTCACGAGCGCCGTGAAGCGTCCGGCGCGCTGAGCGGGGTTCGGCATCTGAAGGACTTCGATCGGTGCACCGAGGCTGATGATGAGATGCACATGGCGAGACGGCAGTCCCGCATGCGTACCAGGCGTCAGTCCATGCGCGCAGGAGCCCGCATAGCGCGAGATGAAGGGCCGCAATACCGGCGCGGGAGAGCGTACTGCGTATCCAGAATCAAGTCCACTCATTCGGTCTGAGTGTCGAGGGCGTGACTTTAACAAATTCCACGAACGCATGTTAGCATCACGCCTTTCAAGGGATTATGAGCGAGTGACCGAGCGGACGTCAGCAACGGTTGGCTGCGACCGTATCATCCGGTCTACTTCAGAAGTCGCTAGACCGCGTAAGCGAGACCAGCTATGGATGGCGCTGTTTCAAGTCGTAGACGCTCACCGTCTCAGAGAGAAGAGATCGCGAATAGCGTAAGTCACGGGGTCGGGTTCCTCGCAGCCCTCGTGGCGACTCCGTTCCTGGTAATGGCCGCTGCTCGACGTGGTGGATCGGGCGCGACGGTTGGCGCGAGCGTCTTCGCTGGAACCGTGATTGTGCTGTACTTGGCGTCGACGCTTTACCATGCCTTGCCGATGATCACAGCCAGACGCGTGTTTCGAATCATCGACCATAGTGCCATCTTTCTACTCATCGCGGGGACATACACACCGTTCACACTCGGCGTGCTGCGCGGCGCCTGGGGCTGGACGCTGTTCGGGGTCGTATGGGGCCTGGCGGTTCTCGGTGTCATTTTGAAGGTGCTGGGAGGCATCCGGTACCCTCGGCTGTCCACCACGCTGTACGTCGGCATGGGATGGCTTGCACTGATCGCGATTCGACCGCTTTGGGTTCGTATCCCTGTGGCGGGCTGGTTGTGGCTCATCGCTGGGGGTTTGGCGTACACCGCTGGGCTCGCGTTTTATGCGGCGGACCGCGTGCGGTACGGCCATTTCGTGTGGCACCTGTTCGTCTTTATGGGCACGGTGTGTCACTTCTTCGCCGTGCTTTGGTACGCGGTCTAACAGCGGTACACATTCATGCTGGCATTGCGATCGCTGTTCTCAGCCCTCGGCGGCCCCTCTCCCCTCACGACAGCGAACTCATCGAACCGCACTCGTAGTGTCCGGCTTCAGCCGGACCGGTGTGTTAGAACGCAGGATCGGTGCGGGAACCAGACGGCGAGGGCTTAGCCGGCCAGCGCGGCTGAAGGTCTTGGGCCACCATCGACGTAAACAGCGACACCGCGTCAGCCCACGCGAGCGGTCTCGTCTCCACACGAACGCGGCCCGCCTTGACCGCATCGCAGATGGCACCGGGATCCGGTGCTGCGTCGACGAGCGAATACGACGTCCCGAGTTGCCGTAGACGGTGGACGTCGCCATTACCCACCATCGGTTTGCCGCGGCCGACCGCCCATTGTTCGGCACGGCGATTGAAATTCAATGAAGCGGTATACATCGCATTCCATTCGACGGCATCGAACAGATCGGCGTATCGATCGAGATCACTACGCAAACAAGTCGATGAAGGGAAGAATGGGTGCGGCGCGATCACCAGCCCCGGTTGGCGCCGCCGCAGCCTCTCGAGATCGGCGAACGATTGAACGTCCTCGGCGGCGCGTGTGAAATTCAGCAGCAGCACGTGGCGGCCCTGGATGGTGCGCTCGATACCCGGAATCAGCACGATTCCGCGCTCCGCGGCATAGGACATCAGTGGCCGAATGTCGAGCTGCCGATCGTGCAACGTCACCGCGAGCGCGCTGTACCCGAGTTCTGTCGCTCGATCGATGAGCTGAGTGGTCGTATAAGGAATCCGGTCGACAGGGTCGTCCGCAGTGTGTGTATGAAGGTCAATCTTCAGCATTTCCGTACAGAAGGACAGAATCCCGGTCCGATCGGCTCTTCAGAATACGCGCCACATCTCGACGCGGCGGTCGACACGACCGGCAGCGGTCTCGTTAAACCCTCAAACGGCGTATTCTGAATGACTTGCCGTCGTGAAGGGTCCTGCGGTTCAGTGCCGCCGCCAATGGCCGCGACGCCTGAAGCCAGCCAGGATGATGACATTTTGGGCTCCAGGAGGAGAAACCCGGCTTGTTGGGGTTGACCCGATCAATTTTGCAAAGCGTTTTAAGCTACCCGTCGAACGCGCTCAAATGACAGCTCAAGGTTCCAACGTCGGGACGCACGTTTTCATGTCGTTTGCGAACGCCGACCTCGAAATCGTGCGTCGATTGGCGGCTCGACTGGAGGCGGAAGGACTCTCCGTATGGACGGGTGGCAAGAAGCTCGTGCCCGGCACGCTCGATTGGGAGCAGGCGGTCCGCCAGGCGATCGAAACCAGTTTCGCCGTGATCCTCGTCGGTTCGCCTGCGTCGGCGCGCTCGGTCTATGTGCGCGGTGAAATCGACGTCGCTGGCGTCCGCGGCCTTCCAATATTTTCTGTCTGGGCAGAGGGTGACTCGTGGCCGGACTGCGCTCCGTTGATGTTGACGTCATCCCAATACGTAGATTGCCGCGGCGCCGAATTCGAGCGCGGGACCGCGCGGCTGGCGCTTGCTCTTCGCGAACTGAGCGTCAAGGTGATACCAAATCATTTTCCGCGACATCGCCTCCAGGCGATTCCGCCATCGTGCCTCGTGATCGGCTTGCCAGCAGACTCGACCGGAGAAACTGAAAAGCGAGCCGCGGTTTTCAAGATAGGCGCGTATCCCTCGCTCGAGACATTGCTCGATGACCTCTACAGGAACTACTTGCGAGAACAGTACGAACCACTGACCTACGGAAAACATTGGTTACTCGTCGAGGCACGGAGCGACGCTTTCAGCTTCGTGGTTGCCCCCTGGACCTGGTTGCTCGGCACGCCTATCCATCGGCAATGGGCTCGCCATCACACGCCCACGGACTGTCACCTGCTGCCAGGAACCGAATGGCGGGTCAGCGCAGCGGCCGGCGACGAGTACGGGATCGCGCTGACCGACGCCCGCGTGCTTCGTGCGCTGCGGGCGACGGCAAAGAGCGATCTGGCGTTGCGGCAGGCCGGTTACCTCACAGTTCGATCGTTAGATGACATCGATGCCAGTGCGTTCGCGTGCACAGTTGTGTGTCGCGGGCGATCGCTCTTCTGGCGCGAGGGAGAGATGGGAGCGAAGAACGCCCTCGTGCAGGTGAACCCTGTACCTGAGGAAGAAATTCAATGGTACCTGGCAGGAACGGCGACGTAAGCCATGCGCCCGACGGTGCCTCCTACCCTGAATGGGCGTGCGCGCCGGGTGCACAACAGTCAACGGAGCCAACGACGTGTTCGCTCGCCCGGACACGGATCGGCTTTGCTCAGAACAGCACTTTCAGCGCGAGCTGCATGTTGAACGGTTCGCCCGGCCCAATCCCCGGAGACCCCCGTGAGTCGCCGATGGTGTCGCCTATCCGACCAAGTCCGCCGCCGACGCGGCTGCCCGGTTGCGCAAGGTTGACGCGGTTGAAAATATTGAACATTTCGAGACGCAGCTGCGCGCGCAACTGATCTCGGAGCGGTATCGCCTTGAACACCGACAGATCCACTGCCGCGTACCCGGGGCCGTATACCGAGTTGCGAGCAATGGTGCCGAGGCTGCCGTTCGCCGGATTGACGAACGCCGTGCGGTTGATCCACTGCACCGGCTCTCCGGGAACGACGGAGTGCGAGACGCCGGCGAACGGATCGCCGACCTGATTGGCCCGCGTCGTGTTTTCGCCGGTACCGCTGGTGTCCGAGGAGGCGCGCACGGTAAAGGGGAACCCGGTGCGAATCGAGACGTTCGTGTTCACCTGCCAGCCGCGAGACAGCCACGCCGGTCCGCGCGGCAACGCTGGAACGTCATACAGGAGATAGCCGCCGAAATGGTGGCGGATGTCGGATCCGGCGTTCCCGTAGTCACCCATCAGATCGTTGCTGTCCTGAGGCAACGTCGTCGCGTTCGACACCTCGTCCAGGTTGTGCGCCAGCGTGTAGGAGAACTGCGAGATGATGCCGCGCCAGCTTCGCGTGCGCACCGAGGCCTGGAGCGAGTTGTAACTGGAGATGCCGACGCTCTCGAGCTGGTCA
>JBKPDW010000412.1:0-9821 GCA_046728115.1 Acidobacteriota bacterium
CGCCTGCGCCGAGACACCGACCCAGCCTCGCGAGATGACCCTGCCCACCGGCCGATGGGCTGGCGACGGCGCATGTCTGTCCGTGGCACTTGATGGGTGTGATCTGGTCGTCGGGTGCGGTCACGGTCCGTTTCCGCCACCTCTTGTTCGTGCCGACGGCACGCTCAAGGTCGATGGCACCTATCGTATCGAGGCGGGTCCCATCAGCATCAACCCGGCGCCTCCCGCGACGTTTTCAGGCGTCCTGAGGGGCCAAACCTTGACGCTCAGCGTGACTCCCAGCGATCCAGCGCTCCGACCTGCATCCTACGTGCTGCAACTGACAAACGCGTCCGGCAAGTGCGCGGTTCCGTGCGTCTGAAGCCCGCTCGGATGCGGCAGGCTTCACTGCGAACCTACGTTGTACTGTACGTCGTCGAGCGTGAGTTCGATGTAGGCGTAGTCGCCACTCGCTTCGTGCCATCGTGCCTCGCCGCCTGAGGCGAGCCGGACCCGTCCGAACAAGCGGTAGCCAGCGAGTGGCGTGGACCATCGCACCTTCTTCACGCTCTTCCAGTCAGGCGAGGTCTGGTACCGATCGTCGGACCAGAAGTTCGTCAACTCACCGGCTTCGTTAAACGAAAGCTCGGCCCGAATCGTGTGGCCCGCATTCGTGAAACTCGCCCGCGCGGTTCGCGCGTCGACAGATTCCCACACGACCGCGGGGTCGATCAGCGTGGCGGGTGCCATGACACACATGTCGTTGAACATTGTGACGGTTTCGCCTTGGTTCATCTCGGGCCCGGAGACCTCGACCACCGGCACCAGCGCCGCAGCCTTCACGGTCATCGTTGCCGACGGTCCGACGTATCGATGGTATCCCTGCACTGGCACCGTGAACATCGACCCGCTCAAGTAGAACAGACGCGCCGGCTCATCAACGAAGTTGTACTGCTCGGCGACGAGCCGAATCCATCGAGCGTCGCGGCTGTTCCTGATGCGTCCGTGCATCCGTACTCTAAAGTTGCGGACGCGCGGCTGTCCGACGACGCCAACCCCTTGGAGATATCGCTGCACCGCAGCTGGCAGATGCGCGAGGTCCACGTCGCTGATCGGTTCCGCCGGCGCGAGGCGCGCGAGCGCGCGATCGACGTCGCGGTCGTACGCCGCCCGCAGGCTGATCGGCCCTTGAGCCAGGAAGCCGAAGGCGACGCCAATCAGCGCGACGAGGTTGCCAAACGTGCCGAATTTGGCATCGGTCCAGGAGGGGACGATGATGAACATCGAGATGACAATCCCGCACGCACCAATTGCCCACCAGCCGCGCGGCCATACGAACAGTGCCGCGGCAGCGGCGAGAAAGAGGAGAGCAGCGAGCAGCCAAACAACTCCGAGCAATGGAGAGATGGGCTGCGTCAACTGCGGAAGGTCGGCCACCCCGAACGCCTTTGCAAAGCCGAGCACGTGGATGAGGCCATGCACGACGAGCACGATCGCAAAGACGACGGTGGTCATGAGCGCTCACGCGACCCGCGATGACAGCGAGCCGATCAGCCAGAGCGGGAACTGGACCCAAGTTAAGACGACGACCGCAAGGCCCAAGGCGCCTGTGCGGTGAAACATGTTCAGGTCATTCATCCACGTCGTCTCCTTCAGGGTGTCCCGGGGGTCCAGCGCAGCAAGAGTGCCCAGGCGCGCGCGCCGCTCAGCGTCAGCCCTCAACGGCCTGAGGAAGGCCCATCGAATCAGGATGATGCCCGGCGACACGACCGACCAATATCGTCGGAACTTTGCTCGCGCAGCGGCATCAGTCGCGACCGCGCGCGTGTCCGTGCGAAAGATCGATGCGTTCGTGCCGATCGCGTCGGCGCGCAGTGTCCAGACGATCTTTACGTAGTCAGGTTCGTCGAACGCGACGAACTCGTGTGGCGGCAGCGGACGGAACACCACATTCGCGTACCGCGGCTGCGTGACCGCGCCCATGACGATCTCTCGATCCGGGACCTCCGCAAGGGCGCCCCATCCGATCGATTTGGTCAGTACCAGCAATCCGTGTGGATGCGCGGCCGTGTCCGGTTCGCTGCCGAGCACGACTTCGCGCGCCTTGAAAATGGCTCGCACGACCGGCAACGCCATCAAGTCCTGTTCGCACGCTGTCGCGAAGGTGATCTCGGCTGGCGCGGCGACATGAATGTGATGACGTTCTGCGACGTCGTAGACCGGCATGAACTGGTCGAGCAGCGGGTCGACATCGTCACCACTCGCGGGCGCTGGGTGGCCGTACCGCAGCCACGTCACGCCCGCGTAGCTCGCGTAAGCGCCGGTCACGACTCCGAGCGCGCCCGCTGTCCACTTTAGCGCTCTGGAGGCTCGTGACTTGCGAACCATCTGCTCACCTCGCGCGTCCGACTAGGCAACGACTCGTTCCGATCAATCCTTCAGAAGACGCGGTCAACCTCGTCATCACTCGCGCGCGTTGGGCGCCTTGAGCGTCTGCTGGACATCGAGTCGTCAGAATGCCGAACCCTTGGCCCTTCAGCGCTTCTGTGGCACGCGCCAGGGCGTCGTCATACGGAATGGGCAATGAAACCTTCAGTCCGGAGCGTGTTTCCTGCGTGGGTCACTCCGCAGCGTAGAAGTCCCCTTATCCGAAGCGCACTCGTTTGAACACGGTGGGTGTGTCGACGAGCAACGGTGAACGCGCGCGGAAGGGCTCCGCGAACGGCACGCCGACGAGGCTCCCGACGTATTGGTCTTCGGCTCGATACCGCTCGAGCAGCTTGGTCTGTTCGCCCTGGAACACTGACTCGTACGACGCGATCGCTGCAAGCTTCTGTTGATAGAGGTCGCTCACGTCAACCGCGAAATCAAAGTGATCCCAAGCGAGCTCCATCCGACAGTGAGCGAAAAGGAGTCGCTCGACTTCGTGCGGGTCCGTGCCTTCGAGCGCGGCGCCTCCTTCCACGCGATCCCAGTTGGGAAGCCGCGCGTAGAACACCCCATGCACGACGATGTCCGTCAGGGCGCGATGGTCAGGGTGAACTCCTGCGCCTTCGGTCCCGAAGACGATGCGGGGGCGATGAGATCGGATCAGGCGCGCCACAGCCATGCGCGCCGGCACTGAATCGGTCAGCAGCCGGTCGCGACCATCGAGCACGAGACGCTCGACTCCCAGAATTGTCGCTGCACGCATCGCTTGCTCACGACGGATGTGGGGCACGGCGTAACGGGCGGGTTCGCCGTCGGTCAGATCAACGAACAGCACGCGAAGTCCCTGCGCGGCGAGCTTGGCCGCGGTGCCGCCCATCGCGACGTCGAGATCGTCCGGGTGCGCACTGAATGCCAGGATGTCGTACGGCATCGCCTTCCTGCTCTCGGCGCAGTCCTCTTCAGGGCAGAAATGACCACCCGTGCCGGTACTTGAGCATGAGGGTCTTTTCCACGATGACCTTCATCCAATCGCCGAACACATTCGGCAACATCACCGCGAACTGCCTGGGCGGGAACAGGTGATTCGTCAAGATCCACACTTCCTTGTTCCCGGCGTCCATGACGCAGACCCCCGGAATGCTGCCAAATTGCTTGCACGCGAGACCGGACTGTCCCTCCATGACGCGTCGAATGTTCTCGACCGCGGTTTTCGCCATCTCGTCGGTCGGATACCCGGTCTTCGGCACGCCGAACGGCACCGATCCAGGAAAGGGATTGACGACGCGAACAGCGAGACCCGCGGCAAAGATGTTCTGAAGCGTCTGGTGCCGGTACGAGTCGTCGGTGACGACGAAGCCCTTCTCGTCGCCAAGACCCTGCGACTCCCGAATCACGCGGGCGCCTCGGAACGGCGGGACGAGCATCTTCCACGTCGCCGGCAGGCGCTCGCCGCTCTCGAGGATCACGGCGTCGGCGGTGACTTCCTTAATCGCGGCGTTGACGCGATAGTCGATGCCCTGCCACTTCAAGAACGCCTTCAGCATCAGCTCGCCGCCGCGGATGCCACCGATGCCGAAGTGCCCAAGTGCCGGTTCAGGAGTGACCCAGGTGATCGGCACCCGATCGCGTACACGGTGCTTGCGGACATGTCGATCGAAGTTGAACAGGTACTCGTATCCGGCTCCCATGCAACTCGCACCGGGTACCGCACCAACGACAGCCGGCCCGGGCGACTTCAGGAAATCCTGGAACGCCGCGTACGTCGCTTCAGCATCGCGCGGTGTGAAGATCGAATGTGTGAACCGCGTCGGACCAAGTCCGGGAATAGAGTCCCAAACCAGCTCCGCGCCGGTCGCTACGATCAGGAAGTCGTACGAGAGTTCCCGGCCGGAAGCGCAGTCGACAACGTTCTCTTCAGGCCGAATCCGGACCGCCTCGTCATGGACGAATTCGATGCCGCCATTCCGAAACGTCTCCTCCGCGGAGAACGTGATGTCCTTCAGCGTTCGTCGTCCGAACGGCACCCAGATGAGCGACGGGATGTAGACGAATTCCTTCTGTTTCGACAGGACGACCACACGGGCTTTCGTCCGGAGCTTGCGCTGCAGTTCGAACGCACTGGTCATGCCTCCGAAGTTGCCACCCAGAACAAGAATCGTTGTCATGACGGGCTCCTATCCGCCGGTCTTCCCCTTGGATTCAGCACTCCCGTTCAAGAGATTCAGATTTTTGGGGTTGGTGACGTACGCGTTGGACCGCCGGATTTCCGACACCTCGTCCGGCTGTCACCAAATATGTGGAACTGCATCTCTGGTAAGGAGGGGTGGGAGCCCCGAGGAGAACGATGATGCAGGCGTACCCCCATCGTTACCGCGTCAACGGTGCCGGAGGGGCTACAGGTGACGTCGAGTTGACCGCTGAACGACTGACGCCCCTGCGGTCCGCGTCGCCGGCCGAATTCGACGGCCCGGGTGATCGATGGTCACCGGAGACGTTGCTCGTCGGAGCCGTGGCGGATTGCTTCATCCTCACGTTTCGGGCCATCGCGGGGGCGTCGAAGCTGCCCTGGATATCACTCGATTGTGAGGTGACCGGGACGCTGGATCGTGTGGAGGGTGTCACGCAGTTCACTGGCTTCGACATGCGCGCGCATTTGATGGTGCCCGATGCAGGGGACGCCGACCGGGCACGGCATGCGCTCGAAAAGGCGGAGCGCACCTGCTTGATTTCCAGCTCATTGAAAGGCTCCATCCGCCTCGGCGCCACCGTTGAAATGGCTGAACCCGTGGAGCTGGGAATGCCCGATTCGTAGGTGACCGAGATGGCTACGCGTTCGACGGTCAGGCGCCACGTACAATCGGAAGAACGTGTGCGCCGTCAATGACTCCGGAAGCCTCCATCGGCTGAACGCGGAGAACGCGAGGACCGAGTACGCGGCCCTCGTCACGAACGCTGCGGCTGGGGACCGCCAAGCGATGGAACAGCTGCTGATGCGAGCCCAGGAGGTGGCGTATCGCTTCAGCCTGCTGGTGTGTGGCCATCCCGAAGACGCGGAAGATGTGATGCAGGATGCACTGCTCAAGACGTATCAATATATCAACCGCATTGACCAGCCCGACGCCTTTCGGACTTGGCTTTACACCACCGTGCGGAACGCCTGTTTGATGAAGCGACGACGACGGGCTGGTGAGCCGGCGCACTTCGTCTCGATCGAGCACGGGATCGAAGGGCGAGATGGTGCCACGGCGGCCGTTGACGTTGCCGATGACACGCGACCTGTCGATGAACAACTGATGGACGACTGGATGGACGGTCGCCTCCGCGACGCGCTGAAGAAGCTGCCGCCAGAGTATCGGATGATCGTGGTGATGCGGGAGATGGAGGGGCTCTCGACGCGCGAGGTCGCTGCCGTCACCGGCTATTCCGAAGCCAACGTGAAGACTCGTCTGCATCGAGCCCGCCTGATGCTGCGCCGACACATGGAGGGCGTATGACAACCGCGTTGAGCGCTGAGTGCCGTCAGGTACTGGCGTCTGTGTCAGCGTATCTGGACGGCGATCTCGATGCAACCGCCTGCGAGTCGATCGAGACGCACTGCCGCCAGTGTGCCAGATGCGCGGACGTGATCGCGGGACTGCGGGAAACGGTGGGCTTGTGTCGCAAGGCTGCGTCTATTGCGGTTCCGGAGGCGGTTCGGCAGCGCGCGCGCGCGAGTGTGCGACGCCTGCTCGAGGCAGAGCAGAACGTTCAAACCGATTAGTTGGTCGCTCTATGAATCCACCGTTGCTCGTGTTGATCGGTATCGGCCTGTGTGCCGGTGTGCTGTCAGGGTATTCGGCATCGGCGGAGGCGTCGTGATTGTGCCCGCACTCATCTACCTGACCGGATTTCGGCAACACATGGCGACGGGTACGAGCCTCGCCGTGCTGCTGCCGCCAGTCGGTGTCGCTGCCGCAGTCATCGGGAAGCTCATCGGTCCCTGGCACAGCTGATGCTCGCGTAAGGCGCCCGCCGATTGTGCGCCGCTATTCGTGCGAAGGAGAGGCAATGGCAACGAGACGACGCTTTCTGAAGCTCGCGACGGGTGGGGCAGGCGTGTACCTCTCGTCGAAATTCGGCCTCTGGCCGCGCGTCCTGGCGCAGATTCCCGGCGGCACGCTCCCCCCTGACGTCATCCCAAGATTCGTGACGCCCTTGCTCATTCCACCGGCGATGCCGCTGGCTGGGAGCACCCCGACCACTGATTACTATGCGATTGCCATTCGGCAGTTCGCGCAGCACATCCTGCCCGCCCCGCACCGGCGAACGACGGTGTGGGGGTACGGTTCCCTGACCGATGCTCGCACTTTCAACTATCCGTCGTACACGATTGAAGCGACGGCGAACCGGCGTGTCGAAGTGACCTGGGTGAACCAGCTCGTTGACAGGAATGGCCGGTATCTGCCGCATCTCTTACCGGTCGATCAAACCCTGCACTGGGCGAACCCACCTGGCGGCTTGGCGGCTCGCGACATGCGCGGCTCCGATCCCGAGCCGTACCGGGGTCCGGTACCCATCGTGACGCATCTCCACGGCGGTCATAGTACAGACGAGAGCGACGGGTACCCCGAAGCCTGGTATCTGCCCGCGGCAAACAACCTCCCGGCGGGCTTCGCCACGACGGGCACTTGGTACAACTTCTTCCGCGCGAAGTTCGCAGCCGTTTGGGGTGGTACCTGGGATCCGGGCAGTGCAAAGTTCATGTACTCGAATGATCAGCGCGCGGCGACGCTCTGGTATCACGATCACACGCTGGGGATGACGCGGCTGAACGTGTACGCGGGGCCCGCGGGCTTCTACCTGGTTCGTGGCGGGGCGAGTGATCTGCCGGTGGGGACGCTGCCCGGACCGGCGCCCGCCCTCGGCGATCCACCGGGCATGAGCTATTACGAAATTCCGATTGCCATCCAGGACCGCTCGTTCAACGCCGAGGACTCACTGTTCTACCCGGACAACCGCGCGTTCTTCGAAGGGCTGCACACCGGTCAGCTGCAGATCCCCTTCATCCCGCAGTCCGGCTGTACGGGTGCCAGCGACGTCTCACCGATCTGGAATCCGGAATTCTTCGGAAACACGATCGTGGTGAACGGCCGGACCTGGCCCTATCTCGAGGTCGAGCAACGGCGCTATCGCTTCCGCTTTCTCAACGGCTGTGACTCGCGATTCCTGATCCTGAAGCTCTCGAGACGCGGCTTGCCGTTCTGGCAGATTGGCGCCGACGGTGGCTTCTTGCCAGCCCCGGCGAGGCTCGATCAGCTGCTGATGGGCCCGGCCGAGCGTGCCGACGTGATTGTGGATTTCACGAACGTGCCGGTGGGAACGGAGATCATGCTGCTGAACCGTGGTCCCGACGAACCATTCGGCGGCGGCGAACCGGACGACGACTTTGACGTCTCGGATCCGGAGACCACCGGATTGGTGATGCAATTCCGCGTCGTCTCGGCCCGATCGAGCGATGTCAGCACGCCGCCCGAAGCCCTCGTCCTACCGCAGACGCCGGTCCTGCCGCCCGCAACGATGACTCGCCAAGTGTCGCTCAACGAGGCGGAGTCGCAAACGGTCTTGGTAGATGGCCACCCGGGCCACGGCCACAGGAAACACCAACCAGCGAATCTCAAGCTGAGCTGCGACGATCCGAGCGCGGAGCCCTTTGGTCCGACGATGGCGCAGCTGGGCATCGTGACGCTCGCCGGGGAGGGCAATCCGCGGGGATGGATGGACGCGATCACCGAGAATCCGGCTCCAGGAGCGACCGAGGTCTGGGAGATCCACAACTTCACAGAGGACGCGCATCCAATTCACATTCACGAGGTCGAGTTCGAGATCGTCGGGCGAGAAAACGCCACGGGCGTTGTCCGTCCGCCCGAAGCGTGGGAGACGGGCCCCAAGGACACCGTGATCTCCTACCCCGGCGAGATCACGCGCGTGAAAGCGACCTTCGATCATGCAGGGCAATTCGTGTGGCATTGTCACATTCTGGAGCACGAAGACAACGAGATGATGCGTCCGTACTCCGTTGGCCCTATCCAGAATCCGACTGAGTGATACGGTTTGACGATCTGTTGAGACCGTGGCGTCGAGCAATCGCGGTTCGTCAGGAAGACAGCGGAGACACTTCCGCGAATGGCTGATAACTGCTAACTACCTTGCCCTTGGTGTCTCAATGTCATTGACAGCTTCCGCTAGGGAACAACGGGAGATTCGAAACCATGGAACTGGGAACCCGCGAAATTTCCGGTACCACCAAGAGAATTTCCCCTTCCACGGGAGTGTTGATCGTCGACGACGAGCCACTGATTCGCTGGTCGTTGAGTGAACGCCTCTCCAGTGCGGGCTACGAAGTCTGGGAGACTGCGGACGGCGCCTCAGCGCTCGACTATTATCGCGAGGGAGCCTCGCCCATCGACTTGGTCGTGCTGGATGTGAAGTTGCCGGATGCGAATGGCATCGACCTGCTCAAGCACATCAACCGTATGCGCCCCACCTGCGCGTGGTTCTCATGACGGCGTTCGGCAGCCGGGACACACTCCAGGACGCACGGGACCACGGCGCGTACGACATGCTGCCAAACCGTTCGATCTCGATCACATGCTGCAGACCGTGGAGCGAGCCGTACTCTGAAGCCGGAGAATCGTGTACTGCGGACGCGGGGACGCGGAATATGGACTACTCGAAGCCGTGGATTTTCGAGGAGATCGCGAAAGGCTGCGAGGAGGCGTACTTCCGACAGAAGGAAATTGACCTGATCGAGAAGCGGCGGCGGAGGTTTCACGAGGAGCAAGACCGAGAACGGCTTGCGGAAGACGTCGGCGTCGATGACGAGCAGATTCTCAGGGCGTTCGAGGAACTGGGATTCACCCGTGACACTGTGACGATCCTGCATCTCGTGCCGCTCGTTCAGGTGGCCTGGAGCGATGGCTGCATGACCGAAGCCAAGCGAGCAAAGATCTTAGAGATGGCGGCGTTGCGCGGGGTCACGCCCGCCACATCTGGCTACCTGATGCTAGAGAAGTTGCTCTACTACGCGCGCCTTTGACCGCGCGTTTGACGTTTGCTGGCGAATAATCCGAGCGATGTTCACGGCGTGGCCGGAGGAGAAGCGCCGGGACTTCGAGGTCAGCTTGCCGGCCTACGCAGCGGAGGTTGCGAGTGTGTTCGGGGGGCGCTCGGCTTTCGGTCAATTTCGGGACAGAAGCGAACGGCGTTGTAGCGCGTCGCACGAGAAATTGCCGAAGCTCACATCAAGGCTGCCAGAACGATTACCGAGAGAGCGTCCTTCGCCGGCAAACTCACCTTAATCGTCTGCGTCAGGCAACGGCACGCGAGAATGATCCTTGAGCTGTTCACGTGATTCAACGGCCACAGCCCCACTT
>JBKPDW010000413.1:0-12712 GCA_046728115.1 Acidobacteriota bacterium
GAGCAGCATATAGAGCCAGAACGTTCGGCCTGCAAACGTTCGTCCCTTGCGCTCGACGGCAAGAAGCACCATCAGGATCAGAAACTCCGCTCCGGCCTCGTAGAGCTGCGTCGGGTGCAGCGGCACGCCAAGAGGCGTCCCGACATTGACTGCGGCGAAGGGGTCCGTGAACGTGATGCCCCAGGGCCTGGTCGTCGGTTTGCCGAAACAGCAGCCCGCGAACAGACATCCGAAACGACCGACGACATGGCCCAGTGCGATGCCGGGTGCAAACACATCGCACGTCGTCCACAGCGGCAGTCCGATGCGCCGGATGTACCAGAGCGCGATGGCCACGGCGAGGATCAACCCGCCGTAGAACACGCCTCCGGATCTGGCCAGTGTGAAGAGCTCGCGAGGATCGGCTGCAAACGTTTTGTAGTCGGTGACGAGCAGGAGGAGTTTCGCGCCAATCAAAGCGCTGATACTGATGTAGATGCCCAGGTCGAGGATCCGGTTCTCGTCGAGGCCGCGCTGCCGCGCGCGGATGCGCGCGTATTGAAGACCCAGCAGGTACGCGGCCGCCAGCAAGACGCCATAGGTGTAAACGGTGATGGGTCCGAACGACCCGATGGACCATGGCAGCTGAAAGAGAATGGGATGCATAGATTCGATCGCCTTACGGCTCGCGCTCGAGGGGTTCCGACGTGCGACGCTCGGCGCCGAGCATGTCCAGAATCATGATGCCCACGCCGATGGTAATGGCGGAGTCGGCCACGTTGAATGCCCAGAAATGGTGTACGCCCCAGTACACGTCTACGAAATCGACGACCGACCCGGCGACGATCCGATCGAGCAGGTTGCCGGCCGCGCCGCCGATGATGAGCGCCAGCCCGACGCGCGCGATGCGCTGATGATGGGCGAGGCTGGCTGCATACATCCCGACGCCGACGAGCGCCACGGTCGCAATCACGGCAATCAGCGCGGTCTTGAACGGAAACTCCGCAAGATTCAGGATACCGAAGGCGGCGCCGGTGTTGCGCACGTGCGTGAAGTCCATCAGACCTGGCACGATGGTCACGCTTTGGTGAAGAGGGACCGTCGCGCGGATCGCGGCTTTGCTCAACTGATCCAGTACTACGATTAACACCGCGAGCCAGATCTCGAGGCGTCTTGACGGCGCCGGCTGGGCGGAATGGGCCGGCGCCCCCGTGTTCAAGACCTCATCCATTTACGGTCTCAGCCAGCGCATCCTGGCACCGCTCGCAGATGCCGGCCGAGGCGGGTTCCGAAGATACCGACGGGACGTATCGCCAGCAGCGCTCGCACTTCACTCCGGAGGCGCGCTCAATCGTGACCTGGATCGCAGGGTCAGTCTTCGAATGCGTGCCGGGGAGCAGTCGAAGCTCCACCTCGGACACGATGAAAAGCATCGGTAGATCTCGAGCGTACCGTTCGAGCAGGGAGAGTTCGGCCGCCTCTGCCGTCAACACGACCTTGGCTTGCAGCGAGCTGCCAATCTTCTTGTCCTTGCGCAGCGGCTCGATGTGCGCCAGCACCCGTTCGCGAACGGCAACGAGCCGATCCCACCGGGCCGTGAGCTCGGCATCGATGAGCATCAGCAGTTCCTCCCGGGACGGAAATACCGCGATGTGCACCGAGGCTTCGCGGCCTTCGCCGCGCCCGGGGCGCGATGAGCCCGCCGAATCACGCGAAGCCGGCAGAAACCGCCAGACCTCGTCGGCGGTAAACGACAGGATCGGTGCCATGAGCCGCGTGAGCCCATCGGCCAGGATGAACATGGCCGTTTGAGCAGAGCGGCGTTCCCGCGCACGAGGCGCGAAGGTGTAGAGCCGATCCTTCGAGATGTCGTTGTAGAAGGCGCTCAGGTCCACCGTCGTGAACGTGTTCAATGCCTGAAAGATCGGGAGGTACTCGTAGTCTTCGTACGCACGCAGGATCCGTTGTCCAACCTCGGCGTATTTCGCCAGGATGTAGCGATCGACCTCTTCCAGCTGACCGTGCGGCAGTCGATCGGCCGCAGGATCGAAATCGTACAGATTTGCGATCAGATATCGCAGCGTGTTGCGAATCTTGCGGTACGCCTCGACCGCCCGCGCGAGGATCTCGTGGCTGACGCGGATCTCCTCGCGGAAATCGCTCATCGACACCCACAGCCGCAGGATGTCTGCGCCGCTCTGCCGAATCACGCGCTCCGGCTCGATGGCATCGCCGCGCGACTTCGACATCTTCCGGCCTTCCATGTCGATGACGAAGCCGTTGGTGACCACCTGGCGGAAGGGCGGTCGTCCCCGGGTTCCCAGCCCGACGAGCAGCGAGCTCTGGAACCAGCCGCGGTGCTGATCGGTGCCCTCGAGGTAGATGTCGGCCGGCCATGTCAGCTCGGGGCGAACCGACAGCACCGCCTCGTGGCTCGATCCCGAATCGAACCACACGTCGAGGATGTTCATTTCCTTCTCGAACGTCGTGCCGCCGCATTCGGCGCACGTCATGCCGTCGGGAATGAAATCGGAAGTGGGCCGCTCGTACCATGCATCGGCGCCGTACTGCTCGAAGACCGCCGCTGTCTTCTCGACGAGCGCCACGCTCGTCTCCGCCCGCCCGCATGTCGCGCAGCTCACGGCCGGGATCGGCACCCCCCAGACACGCTGGCGCGAGATGCACCAGTCCGGCCGATTTGCGACCATGTTGTACATGCGATCGTGACCCCACGCGGGAATCCATCTCACGTCACGGTCGATCGCATCGAGGGCCGCTTGTCTGAGGTTCTTCCCCGGATCGCCCTTCAGGCGGACGGAGTCGAGCGCGATGAACCACTGTGATGTGGCCAGGAAAATGACCGGGTTGTGACAGCGCCAGCAATGCGGATACTGATGCGTGAACGTTTCGCGGTGCCACAGCCGTCCGCGCGCGGCCAGCGCTTCCTCGATTCTGGGATTGGCGTCGAACACGCGCTGTCCGCCGAAGAGCTCCACGTTGTCGAGGAAGTGCCCGGCGGGCCCGACTGGCGCATAGATCTCCAGCCCGTACTTCATACCAGTATTGAAGTCGTCGGCGCCATGACCGGGTGCCGTGTGGACCGCGCCGGTTCCGGCGTCGAGCGTGACGTACTCGCCAACGACACCGAGCGACGGGCGCGCATAGAGCGGATGCTGGAATCGAAGGTGCTCGAGGCGTTCGCCCTTCATCCTCGCCAGGGGCGGCCCGAACGTCTTGCCGCCAAGGACGGCGATTTTCGGCGCGAGGACTTCCGCCACGATTACCGCGCGCCCGTCCACGTCGTACGCCGCGTAATCGAACTCCGGGTGAAACGCGATCGCCAGGTTCGACGGGATCGTCCACGGGGTCGTCGTCCAGATCAGCACCGACACCTGGCGGCCGGCCAACTCCGGGATTCGGGACGCGATCTCGCCAGCGCTCTCCGGCGCGAGCGGAAACTCGACGTAGATCGACGGCGACGTGTGGTCCTCGTATTCGACCTCGGCCTCGGCGAGCGCCGTGCGACAGTGAATGCACCAGTGGACCGGCTTCTTGCCCTTGTAGACCAGCCCCTGTCCGACGAACTTGCCGAATGCGCGCGCGATGGCCGCCTGATAGCGGAAATCCATCGTCAGATAGGGCGAGTCCCAGGTGCCGAGAACGCCGAGGCGTTCGAACTGATCGCTCATCGTCCCGACGAAGCGTGTGGCGTACGCCCGGCACGCGCGGCAGAAATCGGCGACCGACAGGTCGCGTTTCTTCGGGCCGAGTTCGCGATCGACCTTCAACTCGATCGGCAGGCCGTGGCAGTCGTAGCCGACGACGTACGGGGCGTCGAAGCCGGCCATCGATCGCGATTTCACGACGAGGTCCTTCAGGATCTTGTTGAGCGCCGTGCCGAGATGGATGTTGCCGGTGGTATACGGCGGTCCGTCGTGCAGCACATATTTCGGCAAACCACTCCGCTTCGCTCGGATCTTCCCGTACAAGTCCATCGCCTTCCACTGCGCGAGCATCCTCGGCTCGCTCGTCGGAAGGTCGGCCTTCATTGGGAAGTCTGTGCGCGGCAGGTTGACCGTGTCTTTCCACTCAGGCATGCGTCGTACTCGATTTTATAATGAAGTGCATGCGCGAAACGACGCTGGACAATGGACTGAAGGTACTCGTCCGTGAGGAGCATACTGCGCCGCTGGTGTCAGTCTGGTGCTGGTACAAGGTTGGATCGAAAGACGAGCATCCGGGGTGCACGGGGGTGTCCCACTGGGTCGAGCACATGAATTTCAAAGGGACGACCAACATCCCGCGGGATCAGGTGAAAGGCATCATCGAGCGCTACGGCGGCAGCTGGAATGGCTACACGTGGATCGATCAGACGACATATCTGGAGACGGCGACGCGCGACGCGCTCGATCGCATGCTGTTCATCGAATCGGAACGCATGGCGAATTGTCTGTACCATCCCGACGACTGCGAATCGGAGCGCACGGTCATCATCTCCGAGTTGCAGGGCGGCGAGAACGATCCCGATCAGCTGCTCGATCAGGAGCTGACGGCGACCGCGTTCAAAGCGCACCCGTATCGACATCCGACGATCGGCTGGCTGCCGGATCTGCAAGCGATGTCGCGCGACGAGCTGTACGGGTACTACCGGCAGTACTACATGCCGAACAATGCCACGCTCGTCGTCGTCGGCGACGCCGACACCGACGATGTGCTGAGGCGCGCTGACCAGCAGTTCGGCAGCATTCCGGCGGGCCCGATGCCGAAGCGAATCCACACGACGGAGCCCGAGCAAACGGGTGAGCGTCGCGTCACGCTTCGCAGGCCCGGAACGACGGCGTATCTGAAGGCCGGATACCACGCGCCAGCAGCGAACGACAGAAGCTTCGTGGCGCTCGTGATCCTCGACGCCGTGCTGACAGGTGCAAAGGGTCTGAACCTCTGGTCCAGCTTTCGCGTGGCGCCGCCGCAGCGCAGCGCGCGCCTGTACCGGTCGCTCGTGGAACGCGGCCTGGCATCGAGCGTGTCGGGGGCGCTGCTGCCGACGGAGCAGCCGTTCCTTTACACTTTGTCGGTGACGGTCACCGAAGGCATCTCGCTCGGATCGGCCGAATCGGCACTGCTCGAGGCGCTCGAGCGTGTACGGCAGGACGGGATTACTGAACCCGAACTCGTCAAGGCCCGCGCGCAACTCCGGGCGCGGCTCGTGTTCGACAACGACAGCGTCACCAACATCGCGCATCAGCTGGGCTTTTTTGAGACGATCGGCGCCACCAATTTGTTTGCGACGCTGCCCGGACGCATCGAGGCGGTGACCGTCGACCAGGTGAGTGTCGCCGCGCGCGAACTGCTGGCCGAATCGAATCGCACGATTGGATGGTTCGAGCCGGTCGCCGGTCGTGAAAGGCAGAAGGCAGAAGGCAAAAGTCAGAAGGCCGAAGTTGAAAGTCAGAAGTCAGAACTCAGTAGTCGGACGATCGACGTCAGAAGTTCGACATGAGCGAGCGACTTCAGACCTCCGACTTCAAACTTCAGACCTACACGGGCCTGGCGCCCCTTCGCATTGTTCTCGACAATGGCATCGTCTGCCTGACCAAACGCACGTCGGCGACTCCGGCGGTTGCGATCAATCTGGCGATGCGAGCGGGTTCGGCATTGGATCCCCCCGGGATGCCGGGCACCGTGTGGCTGCTGTCGCGCGTGATCGATCGCGGAACGGCCTCCCGGTCCGCCGCTGACATCGCCGAAGAGCTCGACAGCCGCGGCATTACACTGACGATCACCGTCACTCGGCACGTGTCCTCGCTCGTGTGCTCCTGTCTCGCCGACGATTTCGAACCCGTTCTGGCGCTGCTCGCCGACATCCTGATGGCGCCGTCATTCCCCGATGCTGAGCTGGAGACGAGAAAAGGCGAGGTGATCACCGCGATCCGCCAGGACGCAGACAACCCGGCCGTGCGCGCGACCGAAACGTTGATGGCACTCTTGTATCCCGACGGCCACCCCTATGGCCGGCCGACAAAAGGAACGATCGAGATCGTGAATCAGTTGACGCGCGATCGTCTCAGGTCCTTTCACGCCGAACGCTTCGTCCCCTCAGCACTCACCGCGGCTATAGTCGGCGACGTCGATTCGATGTACGCAATCGACACAACCTCGCGACGTCTGGGCGGCTGGCGTGTCGCCTCGCCGCCGGCGCTCGAAATTCCGCCGGTCCGGCCTGCGTCCGGGCGTCAACGTGTCGTCATCGCGATGATGAATAAAGCGCAGGCCGACATCGCATACGGCTTCACGACGATCGCGCGTCGGGATCCGGACTACTACGCATTCTGGCTGATGAACAACATCTTCGGTCAGTACGCCCTGGGCGGCCGGCTTGGCGACAGCATTCGCGAGCGGCAGGGGATGGCCTATTACGTGTCGAGCACGCTCGATGCCAACGTCGCGCCGGGGCCGCTCACGATCCGCGCGGGGGTCAGCCCGACCAACATCGATCGCGCGGTGGCATCCATCGACGAGGAAGTGAACCGCATCACAGCCGAGGGCGTCACGGCGGAAGAACTCGAAGATTCGCGGCGGTTCCTGATTGGTTCCATCCCGCGCGCGCTCGAGACCAACGCGTCGATTGCGAATTTCCTCCAGACTGCAGAGTTTTTCGGGCTGGGCCTCGACTACGATGCTCGTCTGCCGGACCTGCTGGGCATCGTCACGCTGGAGGATGTGAACGCCGCAGCACGCCGCGCGATGAATTCCAACCACGCGACGGTCGTCGTTGCCGGGCCATATGAAGAGCATTGATAGCGCGAAGGCTCGGCCCTGCTGACGAAGTCATGCCGACCACGAAGGCCATTCTCTTCGACGTCGACTTCACTCTCATCTATCCAGGGCCAATGTTCCGCGGCGAGGGGTATCAGGCGTTCTGCGCGCGGCACGGTATGACTGTCGACGCGTCCAGGTTTGCAGATGCCGTCGCGAGCGCGGCGCCATTGCTCGATGGTCCCGAGGATGCCCGCTACGACGACGATATTTATCTCGCATACACGCGACACATCATCGAGCAGATGGGTGGCCGTGGACCTACCGTCGACGCCTGCGCGCGCGAGATCTACGCGGAGTGGGCGTCATGTCAACACTTCGAGCTGTATGACGAGGTGCCGGACGTCTTGCGTGAGCTGGCTGCCGCGCAAATCCGGATCGGCCTGATTTCCAATTCACATCGCTGCCTGGCGTCGTTTCAATCGCATTTCGAGCTTCAAGGCCTGATTACCGCGACGGTGTCGTCGTCACAGCATGGTTTGATGAAACCGCATCCCAGCATCTTTGCGGCAGCGCTGCAACTGGTGGACGTCCAGGCGGATGAGGCGTTGATGGTGGGCGACAGCCTGCGCCAGGACGTCGAGGGCGCGTTGCGGGCAGGCATGCGGGCCGTCCTGTTGCGTCGCGGCGACGGCCCTGCGCCGAGGATGGCGGGTTCCGAAGTGCCGGTCATCCGCTCGCTGCGGGAATTGCCGAATCTGGTAATCGGGTCCTCGAATAATCGAGTAATTTGATTCGCCGATTGAACAATCCGATTACCCAATTACCCGATTACTCGATTACCCGATTATCCAATTACCTTACCCGATTGCCCGGTTATCCAATGACGTGATGGCTCCTATCAGCTACCGCGACCTCACAACCCTCGACGAGTTCGCCGCTGTCGTCGATCTCGAACGCGAAATCTGGGGACCCGGATATGGCGACGTGGTGCCGGTGCCGATTCTGACGGTGACCGTACATCGTGGCGGCATTCTGATCGGGGCGTTTGCGGGCGAGCGGATGATCGGGTTCGTCTACTCGCTTCCCGGCATCAAAGGCGGCCGGCCGACTCAGTGGTCGCATATGCTCGGCGTCGTCGAGGGGTTCCGAAACGACGGCATCGGCTGCCAACTGAAGCTGTTGCAGCGCCAGCGAGCCGTCGCGATGGGACTGGATCTGATCGAGTGGACGTACGATCCGCTGCAGGCAACAAACGCTCACTTGAATTTCGCCAAGCTCGGCGTCGTCGTGGAGGAATACCTCGAGAACGCCTACGGCGACTCGACAAGTCCGCTCCATCAAGGCAATCCAACCGATCGCTTCGTTGCCGAATGGCACATTCGTGAGCCGCGTCCGGCAACGAGCTTCGCCGGCGCGGTCCCGGTCAATCAGACTGCGTGGACGAACGATTGGCTCGAATCCGTCGATGTCGATCTGTCGATCGACGAGCCCCGCCTCGTCGTCGAAATCCCGATGGGGTTTACCGAGATGCTGGCCCGCTCACCCGAGCGCGCCATGGCGTGGCGCGTCTGTTCACGCGCAATCTTCACGACGTACTTCGACCGTGGCTATCGCGCGATGGCGTTCGCTCTCGATCGCGAAGCCCGATTGGGCCGATATCTGCTCATTCGGTCTTCAAAGCGATGATTGGATCGATGCGCATGGCACGGCGTGCCGGAACAATACTCGCGGCGGCGGTCAGCACCACGAGCATCGCCACGACCGACGCGTAGGTTACGGCGTCAGTCGCGGACGTGTCGAAAAGCAGCGAGCGCATAACGGACGAGGTCGCGGCCGTACCGGCTACTCCCACCGCACCGCCGGTTGCGGTCAAACGATACGCATGCCTCAGCACGCGTCCCCAAATCGAGGCTGGCGGCGCGCCGAGGGCCACTCTCAGACCGATTTCCGGAATCCTCTGCGTCACGGAATACCAAATCGAACCGTAGATCGCGATCGCGGCAAGCGTTGCAGCCAGAGCAGCGGTAATGCCGAGCAGCAGCACCGTGGCGCGGAGCTGTGCGAACGAGCCGCCGACGCGATCGTCCATCGTACGTACGTCGTACAACGGCAGGTCGGCGTCCAACGCCTGCACCGTCGATCGAGCCGTCGCCGCGGCGGCCGTGAAAGAGCTGCGCGATTTGAGAACCACGACGAGGTCCGTGGCGGGGGCCTGTGCGTACGGCCGATACATTTCAGCGACCGCTGGCCGCGTCAACGCAACATGACGCACATCGTCCACGACGCCCACGATGCGAAACCACTGTCCCGAATCGAAGCCCACCCCGAGACGAACGCGGTGATCGAGGGGATTGGCGCCTGGCCAGAAGCGTTCGGCCATGGTGTGGTTGATGACGACAACCGGCTCCGCCAGCGCATCATCGGTGGAAGTCAATCCGCGCCCACGAAGCAATCGGATGCCCATCGTGCCGAAGTAGTCGGCGGTGACGTGCCGCTGATCGACGATGCGCAACTCGCCGCGTCGAGCAGGCTGGCCTTCGATCTCTACGCCATTGGCACCCCGCGCCCCGCCAAGGGGCAGACGCGACGTCGCCCCGGCACGCTCGATACCCGCGGCGCCGTCAAAGCGCCGCATCAGGTCGGCCACCAGGGCGGAACGCGACTCGCCCTCCCGATACCGGTCGCCGTCGAGCGACAGCCGGAACGTCAGCACCCGGTCCGGCGAGAATCCGAGGCTCACTTTGGAGAGCCGCACGACGCTGTGAATCATGAGACCCGAGGCCGCGAGCAGCATCATGGCAAACGCGACTTGCATGATCACGAGCAGATCGCGTGCGCGCGTCACGTCTGGGGCGGAGAACGTGCGGCTCCCCGATCGCAGCGCGTCGCGCAGTTTTTCTGAGGACGACGGTCGGCCGGCTACCAGACCCAGCGCACCACCGAACAGCAGCGCGACCGCGGTTGTGACCCCCACCGTTCGTGCATCAACGTGCGCGATCGCGGAAGGAGGAAGCGAGGCCCCGATAGTCGGCATCACAGCAGTGAGCAGCCATTGTCCCAGGATGAGGCCTGCAGCGCCGCCGGCCAACGCAAGCAGCATCGTTTGCGCGACCGACAGCATCGCGAGGCGTCCCCTGCTGGCGCCGAGTGCGATGCGAATCGCTGTGTCGTGCTGGCGACCGGCCGTGTGGACCATCAGCAGCGTCGAGACGTTCGCGCAGGTGATGAGGAGCAACAACACGACGCCGCCGACGAGGACGATCAGCGTGGGCTTGATGCCTTTGATCGTGTCGTCGGCAATCGAGACGATTCGGGCGCCCAGGGCGGTGTGTGTGTCCGGCTGCTGAACCGAGAGCCTGGACGCGAACGCTGCGATCTCGCTCTCGGCCGCCTGGATCGAGACACCGTCCGCCAATCGTCCGACGACCGTGTAATTGTGGCTGATCGCGTTCTCTCGCTCCGCGAGCGTCAGACGAGACGGCAGCCACAGGTCGCTGAAAGCCGCGAGCGGACCGGGCAGCACCACGTTGGGCGCCATCACCCCGACGATCGTGTGTGAGGTTCCGTTCACGGCGATGGTTTGCCCGACGATATCCGGTGTGGCGCCGTATCGCCGCCGCCAGAGTCCATCGCTCAAGATCGCGACGGGTGTCGCGCCGCCGTCGTCTTCCGTGCTGTCGAAGGGCCTGCCGATTTGCGGTCGCAGGCCGAGCAACGGAAACGCACTTGCAGTCACCCTCGCGCCCCGGACCCGTTCAGCCTCTGTGCTGCCGGTCAATGTCACGCTTTCAGTGAAGACCATCGCCAGCGTGGAAAAACTCTTGAGAGCCTTCCAGGCGACGTAATCCGCTGGGGTGGCCTCGAGCTCGTAGACGTTCTGCGACGGGAGCGTCTGCCAGAGGAAGGCCAGGCGACCGGGTTCGCGATACGGCAACGCACGAATGAGGACCGCGTCGGCAATGGCGAATACCGCCGATCCGGCGCCGAATCCGAGCGCCAGCGTCAGGACGACCAACAACGTGAATCCGGGACGTGTAACGAGCATGCGACAGCCGAAACGCACGTCACCCGTCCAGCCATCGAGAAGCATGCACGGTTTGACGAACCGTGTGGCGGAGCGGTTAGGAGCTACCCTGGCGGCCAGTTGAGAGTCCGGCCACCGATGAGGTGCATGTGGATGTGGAAAACCGTCTGGCCTGCCTCGCGGTTCGTATTGAAAACCGCGCGGTACCCGCCCTGGGCGATCCCTTTTGTCTTGGCGAGCGCTGCAGCCCGCCTCACGATTTCGCCCACGAGTTCATCTTCATCAGGCGTCAAATCGTTGAGCGTCGAGATGTGCCGGCGCGGGACGATCAGAATATGCGTCGGGCCCTGGGGATTGATGTCGTTGAAAGCCACGACGCGATCGTCCTGATAGACAATCGAGGCATTGAGCTCGCCGTTGATGATTTGACAGAACAGACAATCGGGCATGTCAGCCAGCCAGGGTGCGTCGAGTCAGCGCCACGCGGGGAATGTCCTGCAGATCGTCACGCACGGCGACCATTGTGAGCCGGGCCGTCCGCGAGATCAACTGGACAACGGCATCCGCCTGACCGAAGCCAAACTCGAAAATCAGCGAACCGCCAGGCTTGAGTCGCGCCGGTGCATCCGCAATCAAACGGCGAATAGCGTCGAGTCCGTCCTCGCCGGCGTACAGCGCGGCAGCCGGCTCGAAGCGGACCTCCGGCTGAATATCCCCGTGTTCGGCGTCCGGCACGTACGGGGGATTGGACACGATCAGGTCGAACGCGGCGTCGACGCCTTCGAGCAGGTCCGCGCGCCGAACATCGACGCGGTTCGACACGCCATGGCGCGCCGCATTTTGTCGCGCCACTGCGACGGCGGCCTTCGAAATGTCCGTTGCGACAATCGTCGCGGCTGGCCGTTCGAGGGCGACGGCGATGGCGAGGCATCCGCTGCCTGTCCCGATATCGGCGATCGTTGCGGGCGAGCCGGCCGGTACGATTTCGAGCGCTGCTTCAACGACGAGCTCGGTTTCGGGCCGCGGGATCAGCACATCAGGCGTGACCAGCATCTGGAGACCCCAGAATTCCTGGCGTCCGACGATGTAGGCATATGGCTCGCGCGAAGCGCGACGCGCGATGAGGTTGTCGAAACGCGCCTGGAACCCCGGCGGTGGCGATTCGCCGGCATCCTCCAGGAATCGCTCGGCGGTCCAGCCCAAAGCATGTTCCGCGAGAAGCCGCGCATCGAGATCGGCCTCATCGGACTGAATGCCCGCTGCCTTGAGTCGCCTGCGCGCCGCCGCTACTTGGGCGCGAATTGTTGGCATAGGAGGGCTGGAGGTGGCCGAGGGGAGGAGGTCCATCCCGCCCTTCGTGCCTTCAAGACACCGCCGTCGCGTCCTTCAGCTTCTCGGATTGATAGTGCGTGCTCACGTTGTCGAGCAGTTCGGAGAGATCGCCATTGAGCACTTCGGCGAGCCGATGCGTCGTGAAGTTGATACGGTGGTCGGTGATGCGGTTCTGAGGGAAGTTGTAGGTTCGGATCTTCTCGGACCGTTCTCCGGTGCCCACCTGGCTGCGGCGATCCTTCGCGATGGCTTCCTGCTGTTTGCGCAGCTCCATTTCGTACAGTCTTGATCGCAACACTTTCATCGCCTTTGCGCGATTCTTGATCTGCGACTTCTCGTCCTGCTGCGAGACCACGAGGCCGGTGGGAAGGTGCGTGAGACGAACTGCGGAGTACGTGGTGTTCACGCTCTGTCCGCCCGGTCCGCTCGAGCAGAACGTGTCGATGCGAAGGTCCTTCTCGTTGATCTGGATGTCGACTTCCTCGGCCTCGGGCAGGACGGCGACCGTGGCGGTGGATGTGTGAATCCGCCCACTCGCTTCCGTTTCCGGAACACGCTGGACCCGGTGGACCCCGCTTTCGTATTTGAGGCGGCTGTACACGCCGCGCCCTTCAATCG
>JBKPDW010000414.1:0-10255 GCA_046728115.1 Acidobacteriota bacterium
GGGTGTTCGAGCGCGGTGTCCGGGTCCCGGGTCGTTTCAGCACGGTGTTCGTCCTGCGGAACGAACGAGGGGTAGGCCGGTTAGGCATTACGGCGACCAGAAAGCTCGGTGGCGCCGTCCTGAGGAATCGAGCTAAACGACTGATACGAGAGGTTTTCCGTCGTAACAAGATCGCCCAGGGGTTCGACGTCGTAGTGGTCCCCAGGCGTGAACTGCTCGACGCCAGCCTGACCGTCCTTGAAAGCGAATACCGAACTCTCCTCGAGCGAAGTGCCCGTCGTCGGCGATGACGTGTCGCTGGCAGTTCGCATGGCACTCGGCCTGCTCAGGGTCTATAAACTGACGTTTTCGCCGCTTTTCCGCGGATCGTGCCGCTTCCTGCCGACGTGCGCTGATTACGCGGCTATCGCCGTCACCAGGCATGGGGTGGTGCGCGGGTCCTGGCTGACCGCTCGCCGTCTAATTCGATGTCATCCGCTTTGTGCCGCCGGTCACGACCCGGTGCCGCTGTAACGCCGTCACATGGAACGTCGCGTCCTCCTCGCAATCTTCCTAGCCTTTCTGGTTCTGTACGTCTGGCAGGCCCTCTTCGTGAAACCGGTGCCGAAGCCCGCGCCGGGCAGCGCTCCGAACGTCGCAACCACGTCGACAGAGAGTGCGGACCACTCCGCCGTGGCGCCACAAGGCTTACCGGCCGAATCGCCTGAACCGCCTGCGCCCGCTGCGGCCACGACTGTTGGTGAAACCAGCGAGCGGGACGTGCGAGTCGAAACGCCTACCGTCATCGCGGTGTTCACGAACCGAGGTGCACGTCTCAAGAGCTGGCGGTTGAAACACTATCTCGATCACGAGGGTCAACCGCAGGAACTGATCGACACGCAGACGGTCAATCAGCCGCTGCCGTTTTCGTTGCGGACACCGGACAGCCACGTCAATGCGACGGTCAACGGATCGCTGTTCAGCGTGACGAACGCTCCGAGCGGACCGATCAAAACGCCGCTGGATCTGCGATTCGAATACCGCAACGCAGCGGGCGTCGCCGCGATCAAGGAATTTCACATCGCCCCTGATTCGTACGTCGTGACGTTGCGTGCATCGGTCGCTGCGGGCGATCGCAGCCTCGTGCCGGTAGTGCAGTGGGGACCGGCCGTCGCAGACACAGCAGAAGTCAGCCGATACGCGCAGAAGGCCGAGGGCATCCTGTATCAGAACGACAAGGTGCAGCGTCTCGCCACGAAGGACATCGCCAAACAGGCCGAATACGACGGCGATTTCAAGTTGGCGGGCGTGGACGATACCTACTTCATGTCGGCCGCCTTGTTTCCAGGCACCAGCAGGATCCGCTACCAATCCGTGTCGATTCCTCCACCAGCATCGTCGAAGGATCCCGCGCGGGAGCTGGTCGCTTACGAAATCGAGACCGGCACATCAGATCCGACCATCAAGTTCTTCGTTGGACCGAAGGATTTCGACGTGCTGGCGGCGATCAGCCCCGACCTCACGAAGGCGATCAACTTCGGGATGTTCGCGGTCATCGTCGTGCCGCTGCTGCGCTCCCTGAAGTGGGTGAACAGCTTCGTCGGCAACTACGGCTTCTCGATCATTATCCTCACGATTCTGATCAATCTGATCATGTTTCCGCTCCGCCACAAGAGCGTCGTGTCGATGCGGAAGATGCAGGAGATTCAGCCCGAGGTGAAGGCGATCCAGGATCGCTACTCCAAGCTGAAGGCGACCGATCCCGCGAAGCAGAAGATGAACCAGGAGCTCATGACGCTCTACCGCGAACGCGGCGTCAACCCCGCGGGCGGCTGCGTGCCGATGCTCCTGACCATGCCGGTGCTGCTGGCGATGTGGGCACTGCTCTCGACGGCAATCGAGCTGCGCGGCGCACCGTTCGTCGGGTGGATCCACGATCTCACCGCCCACGATCCGCTCTACATCACACCCGTCATCATGGGCGCGAGCCAGTTGTGGCAACAGAAGATGACGCCGAGCTCCGGCATGGATCCCGCCCAGCAGCGGATGATGATGATGATGCCCATCATCTTCACCGTGATGTTCCTCTGGTTGCCTGCCGGTGTGGCGATCTACTATGCGGTCACGAACATCTGGGCCATCGGGCAGCAGTACCTGACGAACTATTTGATCGGGCCGCCGAAAGTGCGAAACATGAGGCCGCCGGCGGAGCGTCGCGTCAAGCGTCCAGGCGCCGAAAAACCCGACACGGCATCCTGATATGACGGCGCCCATCGTTGAATTCCTGAATCGTTTCACGACTGCGCTCGGCATCAGCGCAACCGTGCAGGTTGACGAAACCGTGGATGGTCCCCGCCTGAATCTCACCGGAGAACAAGCCGAGCTGCTCGTGCGTCATCGCGGCGAACCGTTGAAGGCACTGCAGCACGTCGTAGACATGTCGTTTGGCCGAACGCTCGAGGACGGTAAGCGTGTGTTCGTCGATGCGCTGGAATACCGAAAAGGCAAGGATATCGAGCTTCGCAACATGGCGAAGTTCCTGGCGGAGAAAGCAAAAACCTCCGGCCTGGACCAGCAGCTCGGTCCGCTCAATCCCTACGAGCGGCGCATCGTGCACATGGCCGTCGCCGAAATCGCCGGCGTGACGACGGAAAGCGTCGGCGACGCGTTGTCGAAGACTGTTTTGATCTCCTTGCGGAAATGACGCGCTCGCTTAAAAGGCTCGCGCTACTGTAGCGCGGCCTTTTCGCAGAGCGATCGTGATGTTCTCGACCGCCGACACCATCGTCGCGATTGCGACGCCGCCGGGGCGCGGAAGCATTGGTGTCGTGCGGCTGAGTGGTCCGGACGCCAAGATCATTGCCCAGCATCTGATGACCTGCGATCGAGAGCTCGAGGCGAGACATGCGACGCTGACGAACGTCCGTTTCGATGCCACATCCGGCCACAGCCAGGCCGGTGCCATCGATCACGCGATCGTCACTTACTTTCCTGCGCCGCATTCATACACAGGAGACCACGTCGTCGAGATCAGCGCACACGGGAGTCCTGTCGTGCTGCGTCAGATCGTCGAGGCCGCGATAAAACGCGGGGCGCGTCCTGCCGAGCGCGGTGAGTTCACGTTGCGCGCGTTTCTGAACGGCCGAATCGATCTGGCACAAGCAGAGGCGGTTGGCGATCTCATCGAGGCTGCGACGCCGCTTCAGGCGATGGCCGCGTTCGACCAACTCCAGGGCACGCTGACGGCCGCTATCGCCGCGACCGATGCGACGCTTTTCGATTTGATCGCGCGGCTCGAGGCATCGGTGGATTTTCCAGACGAAGGGTATCACTTCGTTGAACCCGGAGCGCTGGTTGCGGCAATCGACGCAATGCGCGAACGCACGGCGACTCTGCTTCGCGACGGACGGCGAGGCCGATTGATTCGAGAAGGACTCCAGGTCGCGATTGTGGGAAGGCCGAACGTGGGCAAGTCGAGCTTGTTCAATGCGCTTGTCGGAAGCTCGCGCGCGATCGTTACCGATGTGCCGGGCACGACGCGCGACCTGGTGACAGAGGTCGTCGACCTCGATGGGTTGCGGGTGACGCTGGTCGATACCGCCGGGCTGCGCGATGCGTCCGATGCAATAGAAGCCGAGGGCGTCGAACGGTCGATGCAATCGGTGCGCGTGGCGGATCTCGTAGTGCAAGTGGTGGTCGAGG
This sequence comes from Acidobacteriota bacterium, assembly GCA_046728115.1. Lineage (GTDB taxonomy): Bacteria > Acidobacteriota > Vicinamibacteria > Vicinamibacterales > CAVVIG01 > CAVSWN01. The sequence continues at coordinate 3,682 of JBKPDW010000414.1, forward strand.
ATGAGCCTCAAGATTTTGATAACAAACAAGTTATAGTCCAGAACAAGTCGGATTTGCAGCCCACACCCATGATCGGGGCCGTCAGCATGTCAGCAAAGACCGGCCAAGGGCTGGACAATGTGCGGCGAGAAATCGTGGAGGTGCTGGGAAAAGGCGAACACGGAGAGGAGTTGCGCGAGCGCCCCGAAATCACGAACGTGCGTCACATCGCGCTCGTCGAGCGCGCCCACGACGCGCTCGGTCGCGCTCGATCGGCGGCGCTTGCGGAGGGCGGCGCGCTGTCGGAAGAATTCGTGCTCGCGGATCTTCAGGACGCACGAAGCGCGCTCGAAGAAGTCGTCGGAAAGCGGGCGTCTGAAGATCTGCTCGCGCATATCTTCGAGCGCTTTTGCATTGGGAAGTGACGAGGCAACATTCAACGCAGAGTTCGCAGAACACATGTCTCTCGTTACCTTTCCGGACTCTGCCAGTTCCCTGTTGATCGTCGTGCGATGAGAAATTCCTTCGATGTGATTGTGGTCGGCGCCGGTCACGCGGGATGCGAGGCTGCTTATGCGGCCGCGCGGCTCGGCGTTCGAGTTGGCCTCTGCACGCTGTCGACCAAGACCGTGGCCCACATGCCCTGCAATCCAGCGATCGGGGGAACGGCGAAGGGTCATCTGGTTCGTGAAATCGATGCGCTGGGCGGTTTGATGGGCCGCGCCACCGACGCAACCGGCATTCAGTTCAAGTTGCTGAACCGCAGCCGGGGACCCGCTGTCTGGTCGCCCCGCGCCCAGGCCGACAAGCGTGTCTACGGTCAATGGGTCAAGGAGGCACTCGAGGCGGAGCAGAACGTCGACTGGTTGATCGGCAAAGCCGGAAGGATCCTCGTCGAAAACGGGAGTGTTGTCGGACTCGCTTTCGAGGATGGCGACGCGTACGGATGCGCTGCGCTGGTCATCACGACGGGGACATTTCTGAACGGGCTCATTCACATTGGTCCCGAGCAACGCCAAGCGGGACGCGTCGGCGAACCGCCGTCGAGCGATCTTGCTGAATCGCTGAAGTCATTCGGGTTCGAATGGGGCCGACTGAAGACGGGAACTCCGCCCCGGCTCGATCGCGCGAGCATCGACTTCGACGCGCGGGTCGCCGACGGAACATTCGCTGTCGAGCGCGGCGACTCACCGCCTGTCCCCTTCTCGTTCATGTCGGGGCCAATCGAACGTCCGCAGATCGACTGCTATCTGATTCATACGACCGATCGCGTCCGGGATCTGGTGCGTGCGAACATCGCGCACTCGCCACTCTTCAACGGTCAGATTCGCGGGATTGGGCCGCGGTACTGTCCGTCGCTCGAGGACAAGATCGTTCGGTTCCCTGACAAAGAGCGCCACCAGATTTTTCTCGAGCCGGAGGGCGAAGGCGTCCCGGAGATTTACGTCAATGGCTTCTCGACATCGCTGCCCCGTCACGTTCAAGCCGATCTCGTCCATGCGCTGCCCGGATTGGCGGATGCCGTCCTGCTGCGTCCCGGCTATGCCGTGGAATACGACTTCATCCAGCCGACTGAGCTGACTCGACGGCTCGAGACGAAACGCGTCAGCGGCCTGTTTCTGGCCGGCCAGATCAACGGGACGTCGGGCTACGAAGAAGCCGCGGCCCAGGGGCTTGTCGCAGGAATCAATGCGGCGCACGCGGTGTTGGGTGGCGACGGGCTCGAACTTCGGCGCGACGAGGCCTACATCGGTATTCTCGTCGACGATTTGATCACGAAGGGCTGTCTGGAACCGTACCGGATGTTCACGTCGCGTGCAGAGCATCGACTGCTGCTGCGCATCGACAACGCCGATCTGCGGCTCACACCCCGCGGGCGTGAGGCCGGCCTCGTGGACGACGAGCGGTGGGACCGCTTCTGCGATCGGCGAGCGCGATTCGAGCGAAACTTGCGCTTACTCGACACGACGCGCGTGCGGTCGACCGCCGGCGATCGTATTCCTGCGAGTCAGATGCTGCGCCAACCTGGGGTGTCGCTCGATCGGCTCCTGGCAGATGGACCCATTCACGGCTTCGAGGGCTCGAAATCCGCCTGGTCGTTCGATGTGGCCAGCGTCGAAACAACCGTGAAGTACGCAGGTTATCTGCGGCGCCAGGAAAGCGAGATCGAGCGAGCGCGGAAGAGCGAGCGCCGTCGAATTCCGCCTGGCTTCCAGTTCGATCGTGTGCCCGGGCTATCGCGTGAAGTGATTCAGCGGCTTTCGCAAATCCGTCCGGATACGCTCGGCCAGGCGCTGCGGATCTCCGGTGTCACGCCTGCGGCTGTAGCCGTCCTGGCCGCCTATGTCGGACGAAGTGAAAACTCGAGGCCGGACGCGGCAGTTCAGCTTTCAGACTTCAAAGCTCAGATTTGACTTCGGCTTCGACGGATTTCCGAATTCCAAATTCCAAGTCAGCTTTCAATTGTGAAGTCTGAAATCTGGCGTGCGAGTCGGTGCTCGTTCGCACTGTGATATACCCGTCGGCGGTGACGTCGAAGGCGTTTTTGGAGCGTCTCGAGCGCCGCGCACGGCACGCCGGTGTTGTGGTTGCCCCGGCGGTCGCCCAGCGCCTCGAGACGTATTTCAGGCTTCTGGCGCGCTGGAATGCCAGGATCAACTTGACGTCGGTCCAGACGCAGGAACCGAACGACGCTACGTTCGACCGCCTGCTCATCGAACCGCTGGCCGCGGCAAGCCACGTCGATCCCTCCTGGACACCCTGGATTGATGTCGGTTCAGGTGGAGGCTCGCCAGCTCTTCCGATGAAGGCTGCGAAACCGTCGCTTCACCTGACGATGGTCGAATCGAAGGCGAGGAAGGCCGCCTTCTTGCGGGAGGCAGCGCGAACGCTCGGATTTGGCGATGTGAGCGTGGAGAACATCCGAATAGAAGACCTGGCAGGGTCGGCGGAGGTTGCGGGATTGGCGGGACTCATCACAATGCGAGCCGTACGGACGGACACTCGGCGTCTTCGCGTGCTAGCTGAACTGTTGCGAAATCAGGGTGTCCTGATGCTCTTCAGAAACTTGCCCAGCGAGCTCAATTACGCAGGTTTCAAACGTGAGAGTTCATTTTTGCTCGTTCCGTCAGTGCAACGCCCAGCCTATCTCGTAACCTACCGCCGCATGTTTCACGTGGAACAATCCGCCTGAGTAGCTTCTAGAACGATCTGTGTAGCAACACCGGCGATGCTGTTCAGGTCCCCCTGGTACGTCGTGCTTCCTGGCCTGGTTCGTCCGCGAGTCAGGGTATCCTTCTCGGTCCCCGTTGGCGCGTGATGTGTCGTCAGGAAACCGGTGAAGCGACCGCCTGGCCGACCGCCCTGCACTCGAGGACGTGATGTGGACCGCGTTGTAAGAGTAATCGGCGTCAGGCGGTAAAACGCGCGGAAGGCCGCTCAAGCGCGGCGATCGAGGCGGTCACTGGGTCCTGCGGATAGCCGCATTCCAACCTGTTCGTGTGGCAGGCCGGTCGCATCCCACTCTCTGGCTCGAGAATTTGGCCGCTGTTCCGCTATCTGAGACAGCCGCGAAGTCACTATCTAAGCTCGTGACCTCCTCCCAAAGGCCCCAACTGAACAATTCACCGAACATATTACATGCCTTCTCCTGAGCTGGATTGACGTTGCATCCATTCGCCCGTATGCTGTGCCGTCGCCTTCAGAAGATCTGCGTCGAATAGGTCATAAGACCAATAATGGCTCGTATCGTCGCCGTCGCCAACCAAAAGGGCGGCGTCGGAAAAACCACGACCGCCATCAATCTGGCAGCTTCGCTCGCACTGGCCGACCGCTCCGTGCTGCTCGTCGACGTTGACCCGCAGGGCAATCTCACGAGCGGTGTCGGGCAAAAAGGAAAACACGCCGAGGCGGGCACGATCTACGAAGCGCTCACGTCACCAGAACCGACGAAGGACGCCGCGCCGTTCATCATCCCGACCGATGTCGATCGTATGCGCCTCATTCCCGCCGACCGCAACCTGACCGGCGCCGAGATCGAACTGGTCGCGCTCGACATGCGTGACGAACGCCTGCGCGTGCTGCTCACCTCGGTCCGCGATGCGTACGATTACGTGTTCATCGATTGTCCGCCATCGCTCGGACTCCTGACGCTGAACGCGCTCGTCGCGGCCGACACCGTGCTGATCCCGCTTCACTGCGAGTACTTCGCGCTCGAAGGACTCGCCGATCTGGTCGCGACGCTGCGGCGCGTGCGCGGTGCGCTCAACCCGCATCTCGAGATCGAAGGCGTGTTGCTCACCATGTTCGACGAACGGACCAGTCTGGGCCGACAGGTCGCGGCGGACGTGCGACAGTTCTTCAAGGACAAGGTATTCAACACCGTGATCCCGCGGAACGTCCGCCTCGGCGAGGCGCCCAGTCACGGGATGCCGGTGATGTTCTACGACGTCAAATCGCGCGGCGCGGAGGCGTACCTGGCGCTCGCGCGCGAGCTGCTCGAACGCGCCGCAGCGACAGCGGCATAATGACCGCCACGGCCGCAAAGACCGCAGAGGATCCAACCCAGGAGGTTCTACGCGGGCTTCACGGACTCTGCGGTCCCGGTGAATGAAACGTATGGATAAACGTCCCGCGCTCGGGAAAGGGCTCAGCGCGCTCATCCCGGACCTGCCCGAACCGCGCAGCGGTCCCATCGAGGCCGATATCGATCGGCTTGCGCCGAACGAGTTTCAACCCCGCGCGGCTGTCGATGACGCTCGACTCCAGGAGCTGGCCCAATCGATCCGCGCCAACGGATTGATCCAGCCGATTGTCGTCAGGGCGGTCGGCGATCGATTTCAAATCATTGCTGGCGAACGGCGCTGGCGTGCTGCGAAAATCGCCGGCCTGCTGCGTGTCCCGATCGTCGTCCGCACCATGGCGCAAGGACCCGATCGGTCGCTTCTCGAGCTGGCGCTCGTCGAGAACATTCAGCGCGAGGACCTCAATCCCATCGACGAGGCGCTGGCGTATCGTCGGCTCGCCGACGAGTTTCAGTTCACTCAGGAACAGATTGCGTCGGCGGTGGGAAAAGACCGTGCGTCAATCGCCAACTTCGTTCGCCTGCTGAAGCTGCCCGACGAGGTGCGCGCCGAGGTGGCGTCGGGCCGGCTGACCATGGGTCACGCGCGCGCACTCCTCTCGCTTGGAGATGAAGCGGAGCAGCGACGTCTCGCCAGGGACGTCATCGCGCGCAGCCTCTCGGTGCGCGAAACCGAATCGCTCGTCAAGAAAATCGCCGAGGAACAGATGCCGCGCCGCGAACCGGCGGCGCCGCCTCCGCTCGATGTCCACACGCGCGCCGCCGAGGATCGCCTGAAGGTGCTGCTCGGCACGCGCGTCCGGATCGTGCGGCAAGGAAGGCGCGGGCGGATCGAAATCGATTTCGGATCCGAAGAAGAACTGATTCGGATTTACGAACAGCTCACGGAGAGGTGAATCGCGAAGGGATTTGGGATTGATCCCCGGTCCCTTTGCCGAATGGGAGTATGGCAAAGCGACTGACCCAACTGGTGTCCTGCGCCGGTTGAGCGAGCAAACTCGCCGCTGGCGAGCTCGCTCAGGTGCTGAGTGACATCCCCGCGCCCCGTGACGACCGCGTCCTCGTCGATTTCAGGACCGGCGACGATGCGGGTGTGTACCGGTGGGAGGGTGGTCCCGCGTTGGTACAGACAGTGGATTTCTTCACGCCGATTGTCGACGACCCCTACGCGTACGGCCAGATCGCCGCGGCCAATGCCCTGAGCGACATTTATGCGATGGGCGGGACACCGCTGACGGCGCTTGCGATCGCCGCGTTTCCGAAGGAAGGACTCGAACCCGACGCTATTCGCTCAATTTTCAGAGGCGGCTTCGACACGCTGAAGGAAGCGGGCGTTTCTCTGCTCGGCGGCCACACGGTTCAGGATCAGGAGATCAAGTTCGGGTACGCCGTGACCGGTGCGATCGATCCCGGCCGAGTCCTGACGAATGCCGGCGCCCGACCGGGCGATGTGCTGCTGCTGACCAAGCCGCTCGGCACGGGCATCATCGGCACGGCGCTCAAATTCGACCGCGCGCCAGCCGATGTAGCCGCCCGGGCGACGACATCCATGCAGACGCTGAACCGTGCAGCGGCGGACGCGATCCGCGCGATGCCTGCCGGGACGGTGCACGCGTGCACCGACGTGACCGGCTTCGGGCTGCTCGGGCACGGCAGCGGTATGGCGAAGGCGAGCGGGGTGACGCTGCAGATCGTCGCCGGCCGCGTCCCGGTGTTCGAAGGCGTGTTGGCGCTCGTCGCGCGGAACCGGCCCGGCGGGCTCGGAACGAACTCCGACCATTTCAGCGCCGGAGTGGTCGCCAGTGGGATCGACGAGGACCGTCTGGCGCTGCTGTACGACCCACAAACCTCTGGGGGTCTGCTAATTGCGGTCGACAATCCATGGACGACCGAGCTGCAGCGCAAGTTGGAGCAAACGGGTGTGCCGGTCTGGGCCATCGGGACTGTCGAGTCGGCCGATCCCGGGGTTTCGGTTCGCGTCGTGTGAGGGGTAGATGTGATACAGTTCTGGAG
>JBKPDW010000415.1:0-15840 GCA_046728115.1 Acidobacteriota bacterium
GTCTCCAGCTCTCGCTTTCGCAGCAGTGAGGGTCGCTTTCGACTGCAGTTGAATGATGAGCTTGTGATTCCACCAGCGTCTCCTACGTGCTGACAGGCGCCTCCGACCGTCGACGTGTTCCCATTATCGAGCAGTTTCTGCAGGCATCGACGTTATTTCGACGTCCGACGCATGGCCGAGGATCCCATCGTCCGAAAGGACGAGATCGTTGTCCGCCGCCTGACCTCCATTCGAGTCCCGCACAAGCTTGAGCACGAGATCGCGCTTCTGCCCGATTGTTGCGGGCTGCGCCCGGAGCGACAGTAGCGGAGTGAGAAACGACAGGAGGTCAGGCATGACGCGTTGGATCGCAGCGGTAGTCGCAGCAGTGGGATTGGCAGCAGCGAGTCCGTCCTACGCACAGGAATCGGCGCCCGGACCGGGGACCGTCGTCGTCACGGTCATCCCCGGCGGAGCAACGTTCTTCACCGAAGGCAAGGACACGAAGGGACCGAGCTTCGGCAACTACAACCTTGGCGCCGGCGTCGAGGTGAATTTCAACCGGTACGTCGGTGTCGAAGGCGAGGTGAGCGGTGCGCTCGGCATCGAGCAGGATCTGCAGTTCGGAGGCCTGACGTCGAATCTCAAGACGCCGAACCTGCTGAATTACAGCGGCAACGTGGTCGTATCGGCGGCCAATCACAGCTCGGTGGTGCCGTACGTCACCGGCGGCGTGGGCGGCATGAGCGTGTTCGATACGGCGGCGCTCGGAATCGACGGCACGGAGACATTCCTGACCGGCAACGTCGGCGGCGGTGTGAAGTGGTTCAGCGGCCGATGGGGCCTGCGTGCCGACTACAGGTTCATCGCAGTCCGATCCAAGGACGACGCGCCCGCCTTCTTTGGACAGGAAACACGATACGGCCATCGCATCTACGGCGGTGTGCTGATCAACACCGGACGCTGAGGCGACCTGGCAGCGAGATCAAGAGGCAGACATGGTGAAACGAATGATCGTGATGCTGGCCGCAACGCTGCTCGTGATTGCGGCACTGGGCTTCGTGAAGTTCAAGCAGATTCAAACGGCGATTGCGCAGGGCGCGGCGTTTCAGCCGCCTCCTGAAGCCGTGACCACGATCGTGGCTCGCCAGGAGGACTGGCCGGCCACGCTGAGCGCCATCGGCACGGTGGCAGCGGTGCGGGGCGTGACGGTCAGCGCGGATCTTCCCGGCACGGTCGAGAGCATCGCGTTCGAGTCAGGCCAGGCGGTTCATGAGAGCGAGGTGCTGGCCCTGCTCGACACGCGCCAGGAGAGGGCGCAATTGGCAGCCGCCGACGCCCAGCGCGATCTGGCGCGCATCAACTTCGACCGGATGCAGGGGCTGCTGAACGAGCGCGTGATCTCCCGGGCTGAATTCGACCGGGCGACCGCCGAACAGAAGCAGGCCGACGCCCGGGTCGGCGAGATTCGCGCCACGATCGATCGAAAAACCATCCGGGCGCCCTTCACGGGCGTGCTCGGGATCCGCCATGTCAATCTCGGACAGTACCTCTCGGGCGGCGACGCGCTCGTCACTCTGCAATCGCTGAATCCGATCTACGTGAACTTCGGCGTGCCGCAACAGGCTACGCAGCAGATGCGCATGGGCCGCAGCGTTCGGGTCACGGCGGACGACGCGGCGGGCAGCGCGTTCGCGGGACGAATCACCGCACTCGACTCGGTCGTGGACGAGGCGACGCGCAACATTCAGGTGCAGGCGACGCTCGCGAATCCCAACGGCACGCTGCGGCCCGGCATGTTCGTGCAGACCGAGATCCAGCTGGGCGCGACCAGCTCGATCGTCTCGCTGCCGGCATCGGCCATCAGTTACGCGCCGTACGGCGACTCGGTGTTCGTGGTTGCGGAGCTCACGAACGATAAAGGCCAGTCGTACCACGGCGTGCGGCAGCAGGTCGTCAAGCTCGGTGGAAGCCGCGGCGACCAGATTGCGGTCACCTCCGGCATCAAACCCGGCGACGAGGTCGTCACGTCGGGCGTCTTCAAGCTGCGCAACGGGGCAGCGGTCCTGGTGAACAACAAAGTGCGGCCGGCCAACAACCCGAAGCCGAAGCCGGAGAACAGCTGATGAAATTCACCGACCTGTTCATCAAGCGGCCGGTGCTGGCGATCGTCGTCAACCTGGTCATCCTCATCGCCGGATTGCAGGCGATCCGCGCGCTGAGCGTCCGGCAGTACCCGCGCAGCGACATCGCGATCGTGACCGTGTCCACGACGTACGTTGGCGCCAACGCCGATCTCGTGCGCGGGTTCATCACGACCCCGCTCGAGCGCGTCATCGCCAGCGCCGACGGCATCGACTACATGGAATCGTCCAGCGCGCAGGGCCTCAGCACGATTACCGTGCATCTGAAGTTGAACTACGACACGAACGCGGCGCTGACGCAGATCCAGGCGAAAGTGGCCCAGGTACGCAACGACCTCCCGCCCGAGGCTGAGGCGCCGATCATCGACCTCCAGACCGCCGACAATCAATTCGCGGCGATCTACCTCGGATTCTCGTCGGCCGATCTCGATCCGAACCAGATCACCGACTACCTCACCCGCGTCGTCCAGCCGAAGCTGAGCGCGATCAGCGGCGTGCAGCGCGCCGACATTCTCGGCGCGCGCACGTTCGCGATGCGCATCTGGCTCAAGCCGGACCGCATGGCCGCTCATGGCATCGCGCCGTCGATGGTGCGCGACGCCCTGGCGCGCAACAACTACCTGTCGGCCCTGGGACACACGAAGGGATCGATGGTCTCGGTCAACCTGGTGGCCAACACCGACCTGCGCAGGCCCGACGAGTTCCGGCAGCTCGTCGTGAAGGAGCAGGGCGGCGTCGTCGTCCGGCTGGGCGACATCGCCGACGTCGAGCTCGGCGCCGAGAACTACGAGCAGGACATTCGCTTCAACGGCGAGTCGGCGACGTTCATGGGCGTGTGGGTGCTGCCGACCGCGAACTCGCTCGAGGTGATTGCTAAGGTTCGCGAGCTCATCCCCCAGATTCAGGCGCAGCTGCCGGCTGGAATGAAGGTCGGTATTCCGTACGATTCGACCGAGTACATTCACGACGCGCTCAGCGAGGTCCTGCGGACCCTCAGCGAGACGCTCCTCATCGTGATCGTCGTGATTTTCCTGTTCCTCGGCTCGTTCCGATCGGTGCTGATCCCGATTGTCGCCATCCCGATTTCGCTGATCGGCGCTGTGTTCCTGATGCTGGTTGCCGGGTTCACGGTCAATCTGTTGACGCTGCTGGCGATTGTCCTTTCGGTCGGTCTGGTCGTCGACGATGCGATCGTGATGGTGGAGAACGTGGAGCGTCACCTGCACGAAGGCAAGCGGCCGATGCAGGCCGCGATCGATGCGGCACGCGAACTCGTGGGACCGATCATCGCGATGACCATCACGCTGGCCGCGGTGTACGCGCCGATCGGCATCCAGGGCGGCCTAACCGGATCGCTGTTCCGCGAGTTCGCGTTCACGCTGGCGGGCGCGGTCATCGTCTCGGGCATCGTCGCGCTGACGCTCTCGCCGATGATGGGTGCGAAACTGCTGCGTGCAGGTAGCGCCGGGCGTGGGTTCGCCGGGTGGATCAACCGGCGCTTCGAGAGCGTGCGGCGCGGGTACACGCGTGCGCTGACGGCGACCCTTCGCTATCGCCCGGTGGTGTTGACGCTATGGGTCATCGTCGCGCTGCTCATGGTGCCTTTCTACATGTTCTCGCAGCGCGAGCTTGCGCCGGCCGAGGATCAGGGATTCTTCTTCGGCTTCATTCAAGCGTCGCCGAACGCGACGCTCGATCAGACGAAGCTGTTCACCGATCAGATCTACAACGTCTACAAGTCGTTTCCCGAAAGCGCCAGCATCTTTCAGATCACCTTTCCCAACGGCGGTTTCGGCGGCATGGTGACCAAGCCGTGGAGCGAGCGCACGAAGACGACACAGCAGCTGCTGATGGAGTCGATGGCGCCGCTCTCGAAGATCGCCGGCGTGCGCGTCATTCCGCAGGCGCCTCCGCCGCTTCCGGGCGGCGGCAGCTTTCCTGTGGATCTGGTAATTGCGTCCGCAGCCGAACCGACGCAATTGAGCGAGCTGGCCGACCAGCTGGTGAAGAAGGCGTTTGCGAGCGGGATGTTCATCTACGCCGACTCGGATTTGAAGTTCGACCAGCCGCAGGCCGAGGTGGTGTTCGATCGCGACAAGCTTCGGTCGCAGGGCGTCGATCTCAGTCAGGCAGGCCGCGATCTGTCGACGCTGCTCGGCGCCAACTACGTCAACCGGTTCAGCATCCAGGGCCGCAGCTACAAGGTGATCCCGCAGATCACCCGTGCCGAGCGCCTGACGCCGGATCAGCTCGAGCAGATCTACATCACCGGCTCGAACGATCGGCTCGTCCCGTTGTCGACGTTCGCCAGCCTGAAAGCGACGACCGAGCCGCGCGATCTGAAGAAGTTCCAGCAGTTGAATGCAGTCCGCATCCAGGGCGTGATTCCGCCGCCTGTGCCGCTCGATCAGGCGTTGCGGTTCCTGGAGGACGAGGCCGCCAAGATCCTGCCGCAGGGTTTCAACATCGACTACGCGGGTGAATCGCGTCAGCTGCGAACCGAGGGCGGCAAGTTTCTCAGCACGTTCCTCCTGTCCGCGATCCTGATCTACCTCGTGCTCGCGGCGCAGTTCGAGAGCTTCCGCGATCCGTTCATCATCCTCGCCGGTTCGGTGCCGCTGGCGGTGTCGGGCGCGCTGCTGTTCTCGTTCCTTGGTGCCACGACGCTGAACATCTACAGCCAGGTCGGGCTGATTACCCTGGTCGGACTCGTGTCGAAGAATGGCATTCTCATCGTGCAATTCGCCAATCAGCTGAGGGAAACCGGAAGCGCCAAGATCGCCGCCGTGATCGAGGCGGCATCGACGCGCCTGCGGCCGATTCTCATGACAACCGCCGCGACCGTCGTCGGCCACACTCCGCTCGTGCTCGCGACAGGCCCGGGAGCCGGCGCGAGGAACAGCATCGGCATCATGCTGGTCAGCGGAATGATCATCGGCACGCTCTTCACGCTGTTCGTCGTCCCGTCGATCTACATGCTCGTGGCGCGGACGCGCGTGGTGGCGGTCGCGGAAGTGGGAAAGGACATGCGGGTTCGCGAGCTCGCGGAGGCAGTATGAATCGCACAGGGTTCCATCGAATTGCAGCAGCGGTCGTCGGTCTGAGCGCGTTCCTGACATCGACGATCGCGGCCGCGCAGGAAAGCAAGCCCGAGGCGCTCTCGCTGTCGCTGGCCGACGCCGTCCAGCGCGCGGTCGAGCACAATCCCGATCTGGCGATCGTGCGCCTCGACACCGAGGTCGAGGCGGCGCGCATCGGCCAGACGCGAGGCGCGTTCGTGCCGTTGTTCTCCACGGTCTTCGGTCGCACCGCCAACACCACGCCGCCCTCGAACATCTTGCTGGGCGATCGCGGTGTCGATGTCAACGACCTGTTTTCGTCGACGGGCGTGAGACAGCGGCTGCCGTGGGGCTCCGGCACCTGGAGCGTGTCGTGGGACACGTCGCGAACGACCACGAACAATCCGATCAGCAGTTTCGATCCAGCCCTGCTGTCTGGCGCTCAGGTCGCCTTCTCGCAGCCGCTGCTCAAGGATCGAAAGATTGACACCCCCCGGCAGCAATACATCATCGCCAAGCGGGATCGAGACAGCTCCGAGCTCCGCTTCCGCGAGTCGGTGGTTCAGACCGTGGCTGCGGTCAAGCAGGCCTATTGGACGCTGAAGGCCACGATCGCCAACGTTGCCGTACAACAACGCTCGCTGGAGCTGGCCGAGGAACTGGCGCGGCAGAACAGAATCCGCGTCGACGCCGGTCAGATTCCGCCCCTCGATCTGGTGCAGGCGCAAGCCGAGATCGCGCAGCGGCGCGAGAATCTGATCCGGGCCAAGGCCACGGCTGGGGACGCGGAGGACGGCCTTCGGCGGCTGATCATGGACCCTGCCGATGCGACGTTCTGGGCGATGCACATCGATCCGATCGAGGAACTCAGCGACCGCGCATCTCCGCCCGATGTGGACGCCGCCGTCGCCAACGCCCTCAAAGGGCGGTACGACATTGCCCGTGCCGGCTACGAGCTGGAGAATGCCCGGACCAACGTGGAATATTTTTCCAATCAGAAGCTGCCCGACGTGCGCTTCGAGACGTCGTATCGCACCGCCGGCCTCGGCGGCACGCAGTTCCTGCGTGCCGGAGGATTTCCGGGCATCGTGACCGGTACGCGCGACAGAAGCTTCGGCGACACGCTGGCGCAGGCGTTCAGCCCCGACTATCCAACGTGGAGCGTCGGCGTCACGGTCAGCTATCCGCTGGGGCACAGTTACGAAGAGGCGAGCCTGGCTCGTGCGCAGGTGGAACGTCGGCAGGCGGCGCAGCGAATCGCGAGCCTGCAGCTGCAGACTGTCGAGTCCGTGCGCCGGGCCGGCCGGCAGGTGGGGAGCACTGCCGAGCGGGTTGACGCCGCACGCGCCGGTGCCACGCTGGCACAGGAACGCCTCCACGACGAGCAGCGGCGCTACGAGGTCGGACTCTCGACCACGTTCCTCGTCACCCAGGCGCAGCGCGACCTGTTGCAAGCGCAGGTGAATCTGCTTCAGACGATGCTCGACTACGAGTCGTCGCTCATCAATTTCGAATCGATACAGCAGGCGCCGCCGCTCAGCGCAGGCGACACGATCGCCATTCGAGACGCCAACATCATCCTGCTGCCACCGCCCACGCCGAGCGGCGTGTTCCGTCCCGCTTCCACAGGCGGATTTCAATGAGCATTGCTAGTGAAGGAGCGTTCACGGCCGGAGGCGGCGTGCGAGCGTATCTGGGTGATCGAGCTTTCGTCGGCGTCGACGCGCGCGTTGGCTGGGAGCTTCACGTGCGAATCAACGGACTGGTGGGCATATCCTTGGGGCGATGAAGAACGTCAGGGGTCATGCATGCGGCATGGGCGCCGTGAGTGCGATCCTTACATCGCGGCCGTCCAGGAAACTGCGGTACAGATCGCTTGTCGCGGGCAGGGAGTCGGCTAGAGACGCAATTTCCGCCGCGGCACGGTCCCGATGCTCGAGCGCAAGGTCGAAGTGACCCTGTGCCGCCGCTGCCCTCGACGCGCATGCGTGCATGCGCCAGGCTGCGATCGGTGCGTGAGCGTGCCTCAACGCCTCGGCGGCACGATCCAGCGCCTGTCTTGCACGGCCGTGCGCTGCCTGCGCTAGCGCCGCTTCTGCGAGAGCGGTGTACCCCCGCGCTAGCCACGTGCGTTCCCCTGACGCGGCAGCCAGATCGCACGCCCGCTGCGCCTCGGTCTCAGCCTCCGCCCAGGCGCCTCGATGCCTGTGAGCGTCGCTGAGCCCGATGTGCAACGGCATCCGCCAGATCCACCCCATGAGCATCGGCTCCCGGTCGAGCCGCGCCATCAAAGACGAGAGCACGCCGAATCCTTCCGGCCTGCGTGAGGCGTCGAGCATGGCAAGCCCGAGTTGCGTCTCGGCGACCAGTTCACCGATTGGCACGCTGAGGGATCGGGCGGCGGTCACAAACGGCTCGACGAATATGCGGGCAGAATCCGGCGCGCCGGCCTCGCGAAGCAGCCATGCGCGCAAGGCGGCAAACAGGATCTCCCAGGATCGATGGCCGTTGCGCTCGGCAAGTTGCAGGCTATCGGCCAGCAGTGCGTCCGTGATCCCCCAGCGGCCCGCGAGCAGTTCAGCCCACGCGCGGTAGAACTGGCATGCCATCAGGCCGAACGCATCTTCTGCGGCGAGCGCACGCCCACCGCCTTCGGATGCCGCCGTTGCCGCGGAAACGTACTGGCCGCGAGCCAACCGGACGTACGCGCACCGCGGCAGCATCGAAAACAACCTGAGGGGTTCGGCCGATTGCTGCGCGAGCGCGAGTGCCCGTTCGCAGTCGCGCGCCTGTTCCTCGTCCCACGGTCCCCACAGGAGGTACCAGTACGCCGAGTAGCCCCGGACGTAGGTGAGCAGCGGCGGTCCATGGGCCGCCGCAAGACGCTCGGCTTCCCGCCCGGCTGCCAGGCAGGCATCGCGATCGAACCACGTGGACGCGCTCGCGGCCAGAAGCAGCGATTCGACCGTTGCGCGGGAATCGCCGCGATCGGTCGCCGTACGCGCCGCCTCGCAAAACGCCTGGCTCGATGCGCGCATGTCGCCCATGCTTCGACGTACGCGCCCCAAGTCGTTGAGGATCGCCACGCGGATCTCGCTGCTCTCCTCGCGCGACAGGTTCGTCGCCAGGTTGAGCGCGCGATCGAGCCATACGGAAGCCTCGCGATTGGCAAATCGACGCGTCTCGTTTGCGGCAGCGAGCCTCAGATATCTGATTGCTTTTGGATACTCGCGTGCCTGTTCGAAATGCTCGCCCAGCTCGCTCGCCACAGGACCAACATGCTCGCCGTAGTCCCGCTCGATCCGTTCGGCGACGCGACGGTGAAGACGCAGCCGACGCGCCGCTGGTAGCGACCGATAGAGCACCTCCTGATGGAGTGAATGCACGAAATGATAGCTGGGCGACCACGCATGATCCGGCGCTTCGGCGAGACCCGCCGACACGACGAATTGCCCCCGGCCAGCCAATCCGTCGAGGCAGGTTTCCGCAGCCTCGTCGCTGATGCCGAGTCCCGCTGCTACGGCCGTCGCCGCGAAGTCGATGCCGGAGACGCTGGCCGCCGCGAGCGCTGCGTATTCCTCCGGCGTCAACCGCGCGAGCTGCGCCTCGGTGAGATGCCGCAGCGTGTCTGGAGCCGCCGTCGTAACTGCCTCCAGAGAGGCCTGCAACTCCCAGCGGCCGTCACGCTGTCGAGCCATGCCTTGTGCGACGAGATAGTCCATCAGGTCGGTCATGAAGAGCGGACTGCCGTTCGTCCGCTGATGGATCAGCGCCGCGAAATCCGACGGAAACGCATGCGCGGGGAATCGTGCTTCCAGAAAGTCGGTCGTATCGGACGGTGTGAGGAAGTCCAGCTGAACTTCTTTGCACAGACGCCGAGCTGCCAGATCGCGCCGTATCTTCTGCAGAACCGGTCTACTGAGCGCGACATCGACCGGCCGATAGGCGGCGATCAACATCAAGCGGCATCTTTCGGTCCGGTGTGCCATCGTCCCGACGAAGTCGAGCGTCGCAGCGTCACTCCAGTGCAGATCGTCGAGAAAGAGCAGGAGAGGCGCGTCGGAGGTGAGTGCCTCGAGCGCCTCGGCGATTTCGCGCAGCATCCGCTCCGGCGTCGCACCGAGGATTTCGTTTCGAAGGGCCTCGCGTGCTTCGACCAGGGCGGGCATCTGTGCCAGCCACGTCGGCGCGAAACGGCGCAGCGTGGCCAGGAGCAATTCGCGACCGCGTCCTCGTCCAAGCCGGCTGAGCGCGTCGAGGACAGGCAGGTAGGCTTCCGCGCCGCCGACGTGCTCCACGCACTGGCCGCGCAACACCCACGCCGCCTCGTCGCGCTCGACCTGCGACAGAAACGCTTCGACGACGCTCGTCTTGCCGATGCCGGCCTCGCCGACCACGAAAACCAGCTGTCGCGTGCCCGACATTGCCTGTGCGAGTGAAGCGCCAAGGGCGCCCAGCGGATCTGCGCGGCCCACCAGCGGTCGACCTTGTGGTGTCAGGGGCGATGTCACCGGCCACTTGGAGGCAAAGGCGACCTCAGCCGTTTGGGACAGATCAACGGAAGAAACGGGCGCCAGAAAGCGGTATCCGACGCGTCGCGCCGTCTGAACGAACCTGGGCGCGCTCGAATCGTCGTGCAGGGCGTGACGGATTTCTCGAATTGCGACCTTTAAAACTGCATCGCCAACATGGACTTCCGGCCAGACGTGATCGAGAAGCTCATGCTTGGTGACGAGGCGGTTCGCGTGACGGGCCAGATAGTCCAGGACACTGAAGGCTTTTGGCGTGAGGTGCACGGGCCGGTCACCTTGCCAGAGCACCTGCACGCGGCTGTCGAGTCGGTATGACGCGAAATACAGCGCAGGGCGGACAGACACGACTTTACCGGAGATTTTACCGCCGCTCTAACCGCGCTTCATGACGGCGCCGCGCCGCGAGCGTAGCTTGTGCAGACATGCCGTGCACTCGGCTTTCATCCATGTTCCGGGCGTTCGTCGTGCAGTTTCAGTTCGATTCGAGCGTGGCCGACCACAAAATTGCCGGCCGCGCCGAGCACGTACGCACCGGCGAGGTTGCGCTTTTCAATTCGATCGAGGAATTGCTTCAATTCGTGGACGCCTGCATGAAGGCGGATCGCGAACAATCGTGAGGCTCCCGATCGAGAGGACGTGAGCATGGGGATCGACACGGTCCAGACCAGACCGGTTGAACCGCCTTCGTCGTCGCAGATCGCGTTCGGGCCATTCCGACTGGATCGGGCGAACGAGTTGCTCGCCTGCAACGGGCGAACGGTGCCGTTGCGCCCGAAATCGTTCGCGATGCTTGCGTACCTGATTTCGTCGGCCGGGAGACTCGTGACGAAGCAGGCGCTCCTGGACGCGTTATGGCCCGACACGTTCGTCGGTGACGCCGCCCTCAAGACGTGCATGCGCGAGATTCGCGACGCACTTGGAGACGACGCGCGGAGGCCCGGCTATGTGCAGACTGCGCATCGCAGAGGGTACCGCTTCATCGCGCCGGTCCACGAGGTCCACGGTGAACCACTCGCGGATGCGCCATTCGCGCCGCCGCGTACCCATTACGCGCGATCGGACGGTGTCAACGTTGCGTACCAGGTGACCGGCGACGGCCCGCTCGATCTCGTGCTCACCATGGGGTGGGTGTCCCATCTCGAGCAGATGTGGGCCGAACCGTCGTGCGCGCATTTCCTCGCGCGCCTGGCGTCGCGCGCTCGACTGATCGTCTTCGATGCGAGCGGCACCGGGCTCTCCGACAAGCTCCAGGACGCCCCGACCGCCGAGCGGCGGATGCAGGACATACGCAGCGTGATGGACGCCGTCGATTCGCGAGAGGCGGTGCTGTTCGGCGTGTCGGACGGCGGCGCCATCTCCAGTTTGTTCGCATCGACGCATCCGGAGCGGACCCGGGGGCTCATCCTCTACGGCGCATATGCCAGCGCTGTCCGCTCTCGGGATTACCCGTGGGGCAAAACCAGCCTGCAGCGGAATGAGTTCGTCGCACGCATCCATCGTGAATGGGGTGGGCCCGTCGGAATCGAGGATCAGGCGCCCAGCCGATCGGCCGATGCCGCATTCCGCGCGTGGTGGAGCACCTACCTCCGCAGGGGCGCGTCTCCAGCGCCCGCTGCCGCCCTTGCTCGGATGAACGCCGCGCTCGACGTGCGGGCCGCGCTGTCCTCGATTCGCGCTCCAACGTTGCTGCTCCACCGAACCGGCGACCAGGTGTCGCCGGTGGAAGGCGCTCGTTATATCGCCGGGCGCATCGCCACCGCACACCTCGTCGAACTGCCGGGCGCGGATCATCTGCCTTACGTCGGCGACCAGGAAGCGCTGCTCGGGGAAGTCGAACGATTTCTCGCGGCTCGCCTCGATCCCGTCAGCGACCAGGCTCGTGGAACCGCTTGAAAGCACCTTCGTTTTCATTCGCGGGCGTTGGTGCAATCCGTTCCGCCGGGAACGCAAGCCGTGTCAGCGCCACTTCGATGGCTCGCGCCACGTCCGCGCGTGCCGGCGCCAGCGCGACGATGACGGGCAACGCCAGCAGGAATGTCGCGAAGCATCGCTTCATTCAATTTCTCCTCGTCGAATTCCCCGCCACGAGTCCGCGCTTCGCCAGGAGGTTGCGCAACATGCGACGGGCGCGGAGCAGTCGCAGTTTGGCGGCGTTCGGCGTAATCCCGAGCCTCGCTGCGATGTCCGCGAGCTCGACATCGTGAAAGTGGCGCATGACGACCAGCGTCCTGTAGTCGTCGGGCAGCTGGTGGATCGCCGCCCGAATCAGGATCCGGAGCTCGCGGTTCACGAGCGTCCGTTCCGGCGAAGGCGTCGAGGTCGCCAGCTGCGGGAGCGGCCGGGTTCGGGGATCCTGCAGGTCGCGTGCGTCCAGAAGCGAGCTCAGCGACTCGGCCGGACGTGCCCGGATCGCACGGCGTCGGCTCAGCGCCGCATTGACGACGATGCGCCGCACCCAGGTCGAGAGTTGGCTGTCGCCGCGGAAGTGCTGCAGGTTGCGGATAACCGAGACCATCGCGTCCTGCACCGCGTCCTGAGCCGACGCTGAGTCGCGCAGCACGCGGCGGGCGGCTGCGATGAACGGCGTGTGATGGCTGCGTATGCAGGAGGCGAGCTCATCGCAATGTGTCGAGTACATCATGCCGCTCAGCATGCGCTCGATCGCCGGGTCAAGACATGCAGAAGCCGTTCGAATGCCGTAAGCATTTGGTGTGAGCCGCGATCACCGAAATCTCACTCGATGCTTACTGCACGCATAGGAGTTGCGGTCGGCCGACTGCGTATCTTGAGGACGTCAGATGGTGCTCGGGCGGCTGTTCGAGCCCTCTCGACGGAGGTTCAGCCATGATATCGACGCCAATTGCACCCCCTCCGGCCGGCACCGACAGTCCCGAACAGATGCCGGCGCTGATCGCGCAACTCGCAGACACCAACCCTTCGATGGGTCTTGACCTGGTGCGACTGCTCGGCGCCGCGGCGCCATCGGTCCGGGCCGCAGCGGAAGCTCATCTGGTCGGCGCACTCGCGGACGATCGCGTCCTGAACGCCGAGGTCGACGCGTACGTGCTGCGGGCCGGCGCCGCTCAGGAGGCGTTCGAGAATTGGACCGACGAGCGGGTCGACGAGATGGCTCTCGATCTCGCGAAGGCATTCGCGTCACGCGCCGGCGAGCTCGCGGAGGCGGCGGTGAAGGAGACGGGGATCGGAAACATCCGGGACAAGACCATCAAGATTCGTTTCGCCAGCCTTGGCGTGTACGACTCGATTGCAGGCAAGACTGCTCAGGGTCCGCTCGCGTTTGACGCCGATCGGCAAATCACGGAGATCGCCAGCCCGGTCGGCGTAGTGTTCGGCGTTGTTCCGCTGACCAATCCGATCGCAACGGCGATTTTCAAAACACTCATCAACCTCAAGGCGCGGAACGCCCTGATCCTGAGTTTTCCTCGCCAGGCGGCGGGCCTCGCGGAGAAGTCGGGAGGCATCATCCGGACCGTGATCAGGGCTCACGGCGCTCCAGTCAATCTCGTGCAGTGGACCGGGCATCAAGGCAACCGGAGGCTGACGCGAAAATTCATGTGCCATCCGAAGGTGTCGCTGATCCTGGCGACCGGCGGCGCGGGCCTGGTGAGCGCCGCGTACAGCTCGGGCACGCCTGCGATTGGTGTGGGTCCCGGCAACGCACCCGCGTGGATCTGCGCCGATGCCGATCTGGATCGCGCAGCACGAGCGATCGTGACGAGCAAGGCGTTCGATAACGGACTCGTTGCGGTGCCGAGCACAATCTCGTCGTTGACGATCGTGTGATCGCTCCGTTTATCGAAGCGCTGGAGCGCCATGGAGCGGCGGCACTCGATCTTGCCGACTCCGCCCGTGCGGCCAACGCGTTGTTCGACCGCGCCAGTGGGACAGTGCGGCGTGATTGGGTCGGTCAGACGGCGGCAAGCATCGCGGATGCGATTGGCATCAGGCGTCCATACCCGGTGCATGTCCTGGTCGTGAAGAGCTCGGTCGTGGGCGTCGATCCGTGCGCGCGCGAAAAGCTCGCGCCGATTCTCTCGCTGTTCACGGTTTCTGGAGAGGACGAGGGTCTGCGATTGTGCCGCACGCTGCTCAAAGGCATCGGCGCCGGGCACACGGCGGTGATTCACACCACGAATGCGGCGCGTGTCGAGCGATTCGGACGCGCGATGCCCGCCGGTCGGATCCTGGTCAACACATCGGCTGCACAGGGCTGCTGCGGCATGACCACCGGTCTCGTGTGCTCCATGACGCTCGGCTGTGGAACCTTCGGCGGCAATTCGACCACCGATAACGTCACGTATCGCCACCTGCTCAACATCAAGCGCGTCGCGCACGACCTGACGGTGTCGAGGACGTAACGAAATCTTCTCCGAGCGTTGCGGGAGATCGCCGTGTCGCAGAGCGTGGCCGCCTCCATCGTGAGGATGGAGTACGATGACGAATTCGCGCGGGTAGCAAGTCTTATGGAGCCTGGCCCAGCGATCACGTTCGATCGCTTCCGGCTCGATTCCGCCAGGGGACAGCTTTACGGCGAGTCGGGCCCGATAGCTCTGACGCCAAAGGCGCTCTCGCTTCTCGAGTATCTCGCGGCGCGTCCGGGGCGCCTCGTCAAGAAAACCGAGCTGCTCGAAGCCCTCTGGCCCGGGGTGTTCGTCGCTGACGGCGCTCTCAAGGTCTGCATCCGCGAAATCCGGCGCGCGCTCGGCGACGATGCGCAGTCGCCGAAGTTCATCGAGACGGCGCACCGGCGTGGTTATCGTTTCATCGCGGGCGTTGCGCAAACGCCTCGTGCGGTTCCCGCCAAACCCATCCCAATCGTGACGCCGGATCCCGTGCAATACGCGCGGAGCGGCGATGTGAACATCGCGTATCAGGTGTGCGGAGACGGGCCGGTCGATCTCGTCTTCGTGATGGGATGGGTGTCGCACCTCGAATACTTCTGGAAGGAGCCATCGTTTGCCCGGTTTCTGAGCCGTCTCGCTTCGTTTTCGCGGCTCATCCTGTTCGACAAGCGAGGGACCGGCCTGTCCGATCCGGTGACGCGCCTTCCGACGCTCGAACAGCGCATGGACGACGTCCGCGCGGTGCTGGACGCGGTGGGCTCGCGGCGCGCGGTGCTCCTCGGCGTGTCCGAGGGCGGCCCCATGTGCAGCCTGTTCGCCGCGACGTATCCGAAACAGACCGAGGCGCTCATCATGATCGGCACCTACGCGCGGCGTCTGCGAGCGCCCGACTATCCGTGGGCGCCGACGCGCGAGCAGCGCGAAATGTTCTTCCGTGAGATCGCCGAACACTGGGGCGGCCCCGTCGGCCTCGCCGAACGGGCGCCCAGCGTCGTTCACGATCCAGCGTTCCGCGAGTGGTGGGCATCGTTTCTGCGGATGGGCGCCAGTCCGGCTGCGGCGATCGCGCTCACGAAGATGAATACGGAAATCGATGTCCGGCACATTCTGCCGACCGTGCGCGTGCCGACACTGGTTCTGCACCGCACGGGTGATCAGTGCCTGCTGGTCGAAGAAGGCCGCTACGTTGCCAGTCTCATTCCGGACGCCACCTTCGTGGAGCTGCCCGGCGACGATCATCTTCCCTTCGTCGGGGATCAGGATGCGCTGCTCGATGAAGTGGACCGGTTTCTCGCGCGCCAGCGCACACAAATCGACGCGGATCGAGTGCTCGTCACGGTCCTCTGCGGACAAGTGGAGGGCCGCGAGCAAACCGGTCATAGGGAGGCGGCGCTCGAACAGCTGCGACGTCTGGTTGTCGAACAGGCTCCCGGATTCGGCGGCGGCGCGGTGCGCATTTCAAACGGCCAGATCTTCGTCGTCTTCGACGGTCCGGCGCGTGCGATTCGATGCGGATGTGCGATCAGCGCCGAGGCGCATCGGATGAACATCGGCGTCCGCCTCGGCTTGCACACGGGCGAGTGCGACATGATTGCCGGAGTGCCTCATGGCGTCGTCGTGGAAATCGGCAGCCGTGTCGCATCCGTCGCTCGGGCGGGGGAGGTCACCGTCACGCGCACTGTCGTCGATCTCGTCGCCGGCTCGGGATTGCGTTTCGTCGATCGCGGGGTCCACGCAGTTGCGCAGGGTCAGGAGAAGAGGC
>JBKPDW010000416.1:0-21378 GCA_046728115.1 Acidobacteriota bacterium
GGTTACAAGGGTGTAGTCTCAATCCCGGATATCGGGATACCCCTGGCGGTCAAGGCATGACTATACCACGCGGCCCGGAACCTCTCGTTCGTGATGCGCCGCGCGCGGTTTCGCCCTTCGGTCTGGCATTTTTCGGCTACACGATCCTCACGCTCGTCGTGTTGCATTCGATCGTGCGGCATCTCGCCACGCAAGTTCCGCACGATCTCGGCGACCCGCTGCTGAGCGCGTCCCTGCTGTGGTGGAACGCTCACACCACGCCGTTGACGGAGCGCTGGTGGAACGGTTTCGGTTTCTGGCCGGCAACCGGCATGATCGCGTTTTCCGATCACCGACTTGGCGAATCCGTGATCGCGGCGCCGTTGACCTGGATCGGCGTTGGTCCGATCGCTGCGTACAACGTGACGCTCCTGGCGACGTTTCCGCTGTGTGCCATGGCCGCACACTGGCTGGGATTCACGCTGACCGGTCGGCACGATGCCTCCCTGATTGCAGGCCTTGCCTACGGATTCAATCCGTATCGCGTTGCGCACCTGGAGCATCTGGAACTCCTTGCCGCATTCGGCATGCCCGCCGCCCTCGCGGCGTTGCATCTGTATCTGAAAGAGCGACGCGTGCGCTGGCTCGTCGCGTTCGGCGCGGCGGTCGTGGTGCAGGGGCTCTGCTGCAGCTATTACGTCGTGCATCTCGCGGTGATGGTCGGCATCTGGATCCTGTGGTTCATGAAACGGGATCGGATCGACCTCCTGGTCGGCGTCGGAATCGCCTTTGCTCTCGTCGCCACGGCGCTCTCTCCGGTGGCGTGGTCGTACCTGCGCATCCACCGTCACTACGGCTTCGCGCGGAGTTTCAACGACATCATCACGCTCAGCGCCGACCTCAGCTCCTTCGTTACAGCGTCGCCGCTGGTGGCGCTCTGGGGTTGGACGGCGCCGCTCAACGACACCGAACGCCAGTTGTTTCCCGGCGCGACCATCGTGTTGCTCGTCGTGCTGGGCGCGGGTCTCGCGCTTTCGATCGAACGAAGACCTCGAGCCGCAAATCGAGCTGCGCTCGCGTTGACCGCGGCGGCTGTTGCATTCACGGCGATTGCCGTGGCAGCCACGTTTGGCGTGTCGTGGCGAGCTGGTGTCGGCGGGCTCGCGCTTTCAGTACGTGAACCGTTCAAGCCATTCTCGATCGCTTTCCTGCTGCTGAGTGGCGCGGTTCTCCTGTCGTCGCCGGTTCGAGCCGCCCGTGCGCGTCGTTCCGCGTTCGCGTTCTACACACTGGCCGCGATCCTGCTCGCGGTGTGTTGCCTCGGCCCCAAGCCACGAGTCCTCGGCTATCAATTCCTGTACGAGCCGCCCTACGCATGGCTGATGCGGATTCGGCCGATCGGTGAATCGATGCGCGTTCCCGCACGGTTCGCGATGGCCGCCATCATGGCGCTGTCCGCGGCAGGCGCGCTCGGCTTTGCACGGGTCGCACGCACCCGGCCGGACGCCAGAGCATTGACGGTCGTCGTGGCCGCGCTGATTGTGGCGGACGGCTGGGTCGTCGGCCTGCCAATGCTCGATCCACCTGCGCGCTGGCCATCGCGCGTATCTGACGTCGGCGCGTCGGCGCTCCTCGAACTCCCGCTCGGTGAAACTGATCAAGACACCGAGGCGATGTTTCACGCCGTACGAATGCAGATTCCGACGGTGAATGGGTACAGCGGCTACGAACCATCGTATTACGGCATGGCACGCGTGGCGATGGCCGAGCGTGACGACAGCGTGCTCGATGCCTTCGCGTCCACCGGGCCCCTCGTCATCGTCGTCGCTCGCCCGGCGAATTATTCGACGGAAGCCCTTGCGTGGATGCGATCGAACCCGAAGATTGCGCCGATTGCCGAGGACCCCGAGCGCGCCTGGTTCGCACTCGGCGCCCAGCACCAGCCGGCGGCAACCAGGTGCGGCGGACCGGTGCTTCCCATCGGATCGGCGTGGGATCGGTACGGACCGGTCGACCTTCGACTGTTGACCGACGCCAACAGCACGACGTTCTGGACAACCCGGAAGAACCAGCAGCAAGGCGATTCGATCGAATTCGACCTCGGAAGCGTGGCATCGCCGTGCTCGATTCAATTCTCGTTCGGATCGCACGTCGCGGTGTACCCGCGCCGGCTGAACGTCGCAGTGTCGGCCGACGGATACTCGTGGCAAACCGTATTCGAAGGAGCAACCGGCGGCGCAGCCGTCATGGCCAGCCTGCAACAGCCCTTGGATCCGCGAATCGAGATCCCGCTGTCGGGTGCGAGCGCCCGCTTCGTCCGCTGTCGCCTCGAGACGGACAATGCGAAGTTTCCGTGGATCATCACGGAAGTAGCTGTGACGCGGATGCCGTCCCAATGAACCGCCTTTGTCGAGTCGCGACCAGCAGCGTTCGACGCTTCGCGATCGGAAAGCGCTCAATCGCGTAACGAACTGTCGTTCGCGGGATGGATAGACCGACAGCCCGGAGGTACCGTTCCAGCCGCGGCGGGTCGACCTTGCCAGCCTCGCGCAGCATCCACCCTACCGCCTTGTGAATCAGGTCGTGCGGATCGGGATGCAGCTGCCGCGCGATGTCATACGCTACGTCATGTGCCACGCCTTTTCGGAGCAGCGGGATCAGGCTGACCGGAGCCGCGCGGCGAACCCACAGGTTCCGATGTCCGGCCCAGCGGCGCATTTGCCCCGCCAGCCCGGGATGGCGGACGAGGAGGACGCCGATCAGCGACCCGCATATCGCGTCGGTGGTCGCCCAGTTCGCCGAATGATCGCCGGACAACCATCGTTTCCATATCGGCAGCAGCCGTGGCGAGAAGTCGCGACGGTAACGCGCCACGACTTCGATGCCGACGGCCTTTGTTTCGAGATACCGATCGCGGATCAGCACGTCCGCGAACGCAATCGCATCGTCGAGCGACCAGTCGGCGCGATGTTCCTCGTAAATGGAACGCGCCAGGCTGCGCATGGTCGATGTACCGACGTGGTGGAAACCGAGATCGTGCTCACCACGGAAATATCGGCTGGCATCGAATTCGCCGGCCGGACGGCTCAGGCGTTGGAGATCCGTGCGGGCCCGTGCAGCGGCGGCGGCAATCGCCCGAGACTTGATCACGCGAGTTTCCTCAGGATGAAGCATTTCAGGTAGTACGTTTCGGGCATGCCGAACAGCACAGGATGATCGCGTCCCTGCATACGCTTTTCGACAACTGACACCTGCGCCTGAGCGTCAACGGCGGCCTCGTACACGATTTCAGCGAACATCGCCTCGTTCATGTGGTAGGAACAGCTGCACGTGATCAGGATCCCATCGGGTCTCAGCAGCTTCATCGCGCGCAGATTGATTTCCTTGTAGCCGGCGCAAGCGTTGGCAACGGCCGCCTTGTTCTTCGCGAAGGCCGGCGGGTCGAGCACGATCGTATCGAAGCGTTCACCGAGCCTTTCGAGGCCGCGTAGCTCGTCGAACACGTTGCCGACGCGAGCGTCGATGGCAACGCCGTTGCGTACGGCGTTCGCGCGGAGCTGAGCGATCGCATCCTCGGACACGTCGACGGCGATCGTTTCCCGACTGCGACGGCCCAGGCCCAGCGCAAATCCTCCGTGGTAACTGAAACAATCCAGCAGCCGGCCGTGCGCATACGCGGCCGCCGCGGCACGGTTCTCCCGTTGATCCAGAAAGAGACCTGTCTTCTGTCCGTGACGCAGATCGACGTTGTACTCGATGCCGAGCTCGGTGACGTCGATGCGCTCGGGAACCTCGCCCGCCAGCACGTCGACGCGCTGTTCCAGGCCATCGAGCGTTCTCGCGCGCGGATCGTTGCGTGCGAGGATTCCGCGGGGCTGCAGCCGCTCGCGCAGAGCGGACACGACGCTCGGCAGCAGTCGATCCATTCCCTGCGACAGCGCCTGCACGACGAGGTAGTCGCCGTAGCGATCGACGATCAGCGATGGAAGGAGATCGGCTTCCCCATGCACGAGACGATATGCCGTCGCGTCGATACGAAGGGATTCGCGAAACGCGATGGCGCCGTCCAGGCGCGCGCGAATCAGCGTGACGGGATCTTCGTCGGCGCCGGATGCCCCAAACGTCAGCAGCCGCAGCGCGATCTGCGATCGATCGCTGTAGAGCGCCCTCCCCACCGGATGGCCTCGCCGGCTGCGCACGAACACGACATCGCCGCCCTCCGCGTGAACGTCTGCGATGTCTGCACGGTAAATCCACGGATGGCCGCTTCGCAGTCGGTCTTCGCCGCGGGGGGAGATCACGACGGCGGGAAGCATGGCAGCCACGGTGCGCGGGTTCAGGGTTCGAGGGTTCTGTTTCGTCGTTCGTGGATCCCGGTACGCCGTTCGTCGTTCAGGTATAGTAACGTGATGCGTGTCGCCATCGGTGCCGATCACGCCGGCTTTGCGCTCAAAGAACATCTCAAACGCACGCTGGAGCATCTCGGGCACGCGGTCGACGACCATGGCACGCACAGCGAAGAGTCGGTCGACTACCCGCCGATCTGCCTCGCCGTCGCACGAGCCGTCACCGAGAGGCGCGCCGATCGCGGCATCGTGATCGGCGGCAGCGGACAGGGCGAACAGATCGCCGCCAACAAGGTTGTCGGGATTCGCGCCGCGCTGTGCAACGACCTCTACACGGCGCGCTTGTCGCGCGCGCACAACGATGCGAACGTGCTCTCGATGGGCGGTCGTGTCGTCGCGTTCGGTCTGGCCGAAGAGATCCTGGGGATCTGGCTCGACACGAAGTTCGACGGCGGACGGCACCAGCGCCGGATCGATCAAATCAGCAAAGCAGAGAGAGAACGTTGATGGCCACTCAAGTCTCGCCCACCACCTGGCGATCGCTCGCCGAAACGGATCCCGAAATCGACGCCGCGATCCGTGGCGAGCGTCATCGGCAGAACGGCGGCCTCGAACTGATCGCGTCCGAGAATTTCGTCAGCCGCGCCGTCATGGAAGCCGCCGGGTCGGTGATGACCAACAAGTACGCCGAGGGCTATCCGGGCAGGCGGTATTACGGCGGCTGCGAGTTCGTGGACGTCGCCGAACGTCTGGCCATCGCCCGCGCCCGGACCCTGTTCGGCGCCGATCACGCCAACGTCCAGCCGCACTCGGGCGCGCAAGCCAATATGTCGGTCTACCTGACGCTGTTGAAGCCCGGCGACACGGTGCTCGGCATGAACCTCGCTCACGGTGGACACCTCACGCATGGCCACCCACTGAATTTCTCCGGCAAGCTCTACACGATCGTTCCGTACGGCGTTCGAAAAGACGATGAACGCATCGATTACGACGAGCTCGATCGCCTGGCCGACGAGCACAGACCGAAGATGATCATGGTGGGCGCCAGTGCATATCCGCGGGTCATCGACTTCGAGCGGATTCGCAAAACCGGCGACCGGATCGGCGCGCCGGTCGTCACCGACATGGCGCACATCGCGGGCCTCGTCGCCGCCGGCGTTCACCCAAGTCCCATTCCGTACTCGGATCTCGTCACCACAACCACGCACAAGACATTGCGCGGCCCACGGGGTGGCCTGGTGCTGTGTCGCGAGCAGTTCGCAAAGGATCTCGATCGCACGGTGTTTCCAGGCGTGCAGGGCGGGCCGCTGATGCACATCATCGCGGCAAAGGCGGTGTGCCTGAAGGAAGCGGCGGAGCCCGGCTTCGCAGAATATCAGCGCCAGATCGTTGCCAACGCGAAGGCGTTGGCCAGTGCTCTCAACGCTGCGGGCTTCCGGCTCGTCAGCGGCGGCACCGACAACCATTTGATGCTGGTCAACGTCTTCTCGAAAGGCATCACAGGCAAGGCCGCTGAAGCAGCCCTCGACAAGGCGGGCATAACCGTCAACAAGAACGCCATCCCGTTCGATCAGAACCCGCCGATGGTGGCGAGCGGCATTCGCATCGGGACACCAGCCGTCACGACCCGCGGGATGCGCGAACCCGAGATGCAAACTATCGCCGACCTGATCACCCGCGCGCTGCAGACGCCCGCTGACGATCGCGCGCTCGCCATGGTTCGAACCGAAGTCGAGGCGTTGTGCCGGAGATTCCCGCTGTACCCGGCATAACGGGTCTGTCGGCCTCCACGACAAGTCAGGCAGTCGAAGCGATCTTCGGCGACGCGGGACCGCTGGCCGCGTCGATGTACGGATTCGAACCGCGCGCCGGCCAGGTCGAAATGGCCGTCGCGGTGGCGCGCGTGTTCGAACAGGGCGGTGTGCTGCTTGCGGAGGCCGGCACCGGAACAGGCAAGACGATCGCCTACCTCGTTCCGGCGATCCTGAGCCGCGAGCGAGTCCTCATTTCCACTGGCACGAAGAACCTGCAGGAGCAGATTTACTTCAAGGACATCCCGGCGTTGCGCGAGTCGCTCGGCATCCCATTCACGGCCACCTACATGAAGGGCCGGGCGAACTATCTCTGCCTGTACAAGCTCGATCGATTGAACGATGGCCCGGATGCGCTCGTGCACGATGTGTTTCTCCCGGTGATTCGCGAGTGGGCCGCCCGTACGGAAACCGGCGATCGCGCCGAGCTTCAGGATCTGCCCGAAGACCTCACGTTCTGGAACGAGGTATCGGCGACCTCAGATACCTGTCTCGGCAGCGAGTGTCCTCGATACGACGATTGCTTCGTTACTCGAATGCGGCAGCGCGCCGCGGCGGCCGATGTCGTCATCGTCAACCATCATCTGCTCTGCGCGGATGCGGCGGTTCGCCAAAGCGCGTACGGCGAGGTCATTCCCGCCTGCAGCCGCGCCATCGTTGACGAGGCGCACCAACTCGAGGATGTGGCGACGCAGTATTTCGGCTACAACGTCAGCAACTACCGCATCGAAGATCTCGCTCGGGATATCGAGCGGCTGGTTCGGTGGGATGCGATCGCCGATGCGACTGTCGCGCGCGAATTGGAAAAAGGCCTCGAGACCTTGCGCGGCTGCGCCCAGATGTTCTTCGCCGAGATTGCCGTTGCCCATCGCGGAGCTGGACGCGTCAGATCCGAAGAACGGGTGCGGGCAACGTCGGGTTCGCTGGAAGAGTCGCGGGAAGGAGCGGCCAATCTCTCGGGTGCGCTCGACGTGCTTCGGACCGTTCTCGGTAGTGTCCGTGCAGCGCCGCATACGCCGGGGGACATCGAAGGGCGGCCTAAAGCAGACGGTGACGACGCGGAGCGCGACGAAGGGGTTGGCGAGCAAATCGCGTCGCTCGAACGCCGGGCGGGTGAACTCCGCGACGATCTCCGGCTGCTCGTGAGAGCCGATGACGACCGCTACGTGTACTTCGTCGAATTCCGCGGACGCGGAATCTTTCTGCGCGCGTCGCCGATCGACGTTTCGGCCATCGTCCGCGATTTGCTGCTCGATCGCATGCGAACCACGGTTATCACGTCGGCCACGCTGACCGTGGATGGCTCGTTCGAGTACATTCGTTCGCGGCTTGGCATTCGCCAGGCCGCGCAGGTGCGGCTGCCATCGGAATTCAGATTCGAAGAGCAGGCGATCCTTTACCTGCCGAGGCGAATGCCCGATCCACGGTCGGATCAGTTCCCTGTCGCCGCCGGCCGCGAAGTGATTGAAATCCTGAAGCGGACGCGGGGCCGCGCCTTCGTCCTGTTCACCAGCTACGCCACCATGCGGGCCGTGCAGGCGATCGCCGAAATGGCACTCGACTATCCCATCCTGGCGCAAGGGGCGGCACCGAGATCCCAGCTGCTGAATCAGTTTCGTGCGACGCCGCACTCGGTCCTCTTCGCCACGTCCAGCTTCTGGCAGGGCGTCGACGTCGTCGGCGAAGCGTTGAGCTGCGTGATCGTGGACAAGCTGCCATTCGCCCCGCCTGCCGATCCAATCACCGCGGCGCGTATCGACGCGATCCGCACGCGGGGCGGCGATCCATTCGCTGAATACCAGGTCCCCCTCGCAATCCTGACGCTGCAACAGGGCCTCGGCCGGCTCATACGTCATCGTCAGGATCGGGGCGTGATGGCGGTCCTCGATCCGCGCCTCCACACCAAGGCGTACGGCTCGCGCTTCGTCGCATCCTTACCGCCCGCGCCAGTCGTGCACGATCTTGCGGAGGTCGCCGCGTTCTTGTGCTATTAGCGGCCGTCCATTCCCCCACCGTTCAGGGTCGATGACCGACGGTCCAATGCTGAACTTCAGCTTCCTGGTCGAACCGGAGTAAACTCATTCCGCCATTGGGCAATCTGGTAATCGGGTAATGTGGCAACGGGTAATTTTGGTAATCTGGTGATTGAAATCTGGTGACCTTGGGGATCGAAGAAGTCACCGAATTACCAGATCATCCAGTCTTGTGAGGAGGAAGCCATGGTCCGCCGCGTGAACGGCCGACAGTCGTGGCTGGTCGCGTGCCTGGCGCTCGCCGCGCTGACGCTGGCGCTGCCGGCTGCCGCCCAGTCAACCGGGATGGTGCGAGGCGTCGTGAAGGACATGCAAGGCCAGCCGGTCGAAAACGCCAAAGTCGTCATCGAAGCCGAAGGCACCAGCCGCCATTTCGAAACCAAGTCGAACAAGAAGGGCGAGTTCATCCAGATCGGCCTCATGTCCGGCCGCTACAAGGTCACCGCAGAGAAAGACAAGGTGGTGTCGAACGTCGCCGATGTCACCGTCTCGCTGTCGCGACCGGCCGAAGCGAACCTGATCCTTGGCGCGGCCGCTGCGGCTGCCATGGGCAAGGAGGCTGCCGCCAAGAACGCGGAATTGAAGAAGGCCTTCGAGGAAGGCGTCGCCGCCAGCAAAGCGGGCAACTACGACGAGGCGATCGCGAAGTTCAAAGCAGCGGCGGAGCTGAACGCCACCTGCTACGACTGCTACTACAACATCGCCTATTCGGCGTCACAGAAGAAGGACTACGACGCGGCGGAGGCCGCCTACAAGAAAGCGATCGAGCTCAAGCCCGATTACGCCGAGGCCTACAGCGGGCTCGCCAATATCTACAACGCCACCCGCA
Source organism: Acidobacteriota bacterium (assembly GCA_046728115.1). Taxonomy (GTDB): domain Bacteria; phylum Acidobacteriota; class Vicinamibacteria; order Vicinamibacterales; family CAVVIG01; genus CAVSWN01. The sequence goes on from JBKPDW010000416.1 coordinate 8,999, forward strand.
AGTTCGATGAAGCCGCGGCGGCCAGCGCCAAGGCGATGGAGTTGAGCGGCGCGGCTGGTGGCGCCGCGGCGGGCGCCGTGGGCGGAAATGCCGACGCGCTGTTCAACCAGGGCGTGATCCTCTGGAACGGCGGCAAAGTCGCCGATGCGAAGAAGCAGTTCGAAGCGGCGATTGCGGCCAATCCCAACCACGCCGAAGCGCACTATCAGCTCGGGATGGCGCTGGTGAACGAGGGAAATCTTGCTGGCGCCGGCACCGAATTCGAAACCTACCTGAAGCTCGCTCCGAGCGGACCGAACGCCGCTACCGCAAAAGGAATTCTGGCAACGATCAAGAAGTAGTGATCGATCATTCGGCGCTCCGCGCCCGGTTGGCTGCCGTCCGCGACAGAATCGCGGCAGCAGCCGGCCGGGTCGGACGCGATCCTGGCACCGTCCGTCTCGTCGCCGTTTCCAAAACGTTTCCTGCCGAATACGTGAGAGCCGCTGCCGCCGATGGACAGATCGATTTCGGTGAAAACAGGGTCCAGGAAGCGCTGCAGAAGATCGAAGCGACATCCGATCTGTCGATTCGGTGGCACCTTGTGGGACACCTGCAGTCCAACAAGGCAAAAAAGATCGGGCGATTCGATACGATTCAATCGATCGACAGCGCTGCGCTCCTCCGAGCTGTTGACCAGACAGCGGAGGCGGCCGGGCGTCGGATTGACCTGCTCGTGCAGGTGGATCTGGCAGGCGAAGCGACCAAGTATGGCGCGCGCGAGGACGATCTCGGAGGCATCTTCGAGGCGGCGCGCGAGGCCCGGTCGGCTCATGTCGTGGGCCTGATGCTGCTGCCGCCTGCTGTGGACGATCCGCAGGCGGCCAGGCCCTACTTTCGTGCGCTGTGCGACGTGCGCGAACGTTTGCTGGGAAATGGCGTCGACGGCAGCATGCTGCGCGAGCTATCGATGGGCATGAGCCACGATTTCGAGGTCGCCATCGAGGAAGGGGCAACGATAGTTCGGGTCGGAACCGCCATTTTTGGCCCGCGGTGATGGGTCCCCGGCCAAAACCGTTGAAAATGCGGTCCGACGCCAGAGGGACCAAACCAGCAAAATGGGGGCTCTGACCCCCAAACCCCTGTCGGCTGGGTGAGGATTCGCCGATAGAAGCCAGTGGAGAAGCATCGCGCATGAATGTAAGCCCTCTTGATTTACGGCAGCAGCGGTTCAAATCCAAGGTCCGCGGCTACGACAAGGTCGAAGTGACCGCCTTTCTCGCAGCCGTCGCCGAGGACTACGAACAGGCGCTTCGCGACGCGGACCGGCTGCGCCAGGACGTGATTCGGATGGAAGCCATCATCAGCGAGCACCGCGACCACGAGCGGACGCTGAAGACGACGCTGATCACGGCGCAAAGGCTTGCTGACGAGATCAAAGCCCAGGCCGAGCAGGAAGCGCAGCGCATCCTGCGAGACGCCGAGACCCGCTCCGCGCTGCTGCTGGACAAGACGCAGTCGCGGCTCGAGGACATCCAACGCGAGATCGACGGCCTTCGCCTGAAGCGCAAGGATGCCGAGGCGTCGGTCGAATCGACGATTCAGACGCTCCGGAACACGCTCGAGTTCATCCGCGAGCAGGACATGCGCGATCGCGAGGAGCGCACGCTCAACGGGATGGTCGCGTGAGCGACGTCGTCCTGGATATCCGCGTGATACCCAGGGCGAAGAAGACGGCCATCAGCGGTGAGCGCGACGGTGCACTGCTGATTCGTCTTGCGGCGCCGCCCGTCGACGGCGCCGCCAATGCCGCGCTCGTGGCCTTCCTTGCCGAAGTCCTCCACCTTCCCCGCCGGAACGTTCGCATCGTCAGCGGCGAACGCAGCCGCCACAAACGCGTAGCGATCTCAGGCATCACAGGGGCGACCGCACGGGAGCGACTCGCGTGCTCGCCGACTTCCTGATCCGAAACACATCGGAGGCGTTGACCTGCGCTGGCGCGGGTCCCAAAACCGGCGCACGTCAGGCCGACGCTGCTCCGCTTGCGCATGGCGCGATCGCGGCCCATGCTGGCACGATCGTGTTTGTCGGCGCGGAATCGGACTGGTCGCTTGCAGGTTCGCTGGCCGACGACGCCATCGTCGTCGACGCCGAGGGCGGCGCCGTCGTTCCGGGATTTGTCGATCCGCACACGCACGTCGTGTTTGCTGGCGATCGGCGGCGCGAGCTCCGCCAGCGCCTGGCGGGCGCCACGTACGCCCAGATTGCGAACAGCGGCGGCGGCATTGTGAGCACCGTCCGCGCCACGCGCGATGCGACGGATCGACAGCTCGCGGAGGCGACCCGCACGCGGCTCGACGAAATGCTGCGTTGCGGGACGACGACATGCGAGGCCAAGAGCGGGTACGGACTGACGACGGAGTCGGAACTGAAGATGCTTCGCGTCGTGCGGAATCTCGGCTCGGCTCACGCCATCGAATTGTCGCCGACTTTTCTCGGAGCTCATGAAATCCCGCCTGAATATCGGAGCCGGCGGCGCGAGTACGTGGACCTGCTGATCGACGAGATGATTCCGGCAATCGGCCGCGAACATCTGGCCGAGTGGTGTGATGTCTTCTGCGAAACCGGCGTGTTCACGCCGGACGAATCGCGCGAGATTCTCGTCGCCGCCCGGCGCGCCGGCATGAAGCTGCGCATTCATGCGGACGAACTCGCGGCTAGCGGCGGCTCGTATCTGGCCGCAGAGCTGCGCGCCCGTTCGGCCGATCACTTGATCTTCGTCGACGAGAGGGGCGCATCGGCGCTCGCCGACGCGGGCGTCGTGGCAACGCTGCTTCCGATCGCCGCGTTCTATCTGAAGCTGGGGCGATTCGCACCCGCGCGCATGCTGATCGAACATGGTGTGGCCGTGGCGCTCGCGACCGACGTGAATCCCGGCGCGGGCTTCTCGCCGGCCATGCCTTTTGCGATGACGCTTGCCTGCTTCGGCATGGGCCTCACATTCGAGGAGGCGCTGGTCGCCTCGACCCTCAACGCCGCCTGCGCACTGGATCGGCAGGACCGCATCGGCAGCCTGGAGCCCGGCAAGCAGATGGACGCCGTCGTCGTCGCAGGTCCGGCAATCGATCTGATCCGTGTCGGCGCCCAGACTATTCGCACAGTAATCAAGAAGGGTAAGGTCGTATATTCGAACGTCTGAAACCTCTGATTTACCTTTCAACCTTTGGCTGTTAACTTCGACTATGCTCCTCGACAAAACCGTCCGCGACCTGCTTTCAGCCTTCAGCTCCCCTGACCCTACACCTGGCGGTGGATCCGCAGCGGCGTTGAGCGCGGCCGTTGGTGCTTCGCTGTTGATGATGGTTGGGAGCCTGTCGAAGACGCGAACCGGATCGGACGAAGAAAAGTCTGCGCTCGCGTCTGCCACCCGGACACTGGCCGACGTTCGACGGCAGCTTGCGGATGCCATCGACGCAGACAGCACCGCCTACGATCAGGTCATCGCCGCGTACAAACTGCCCCGAGTATCGGCCGACGAACAGCAGGCCCGCAAAACTGCAATCGGCCGCGCGCTGCGCGCTGCTACCGAGGTGCCACTGGACGTCGTTCGTCTGTCGGCGTCCGCGCTCGCGGAAGCCGAGCCCATCGCGCGCTGCGGACATCGGGGCGCATTGAGCGACGTCGGCGTCGCGATCGCGCTTCTCCGCGCTGGTTGTCAGGGCGCACGGTTGAACGTCGAGACCAATCTGGATGGAATTCGCGACGACGCCTACGTTTCAGCCTTACGCGAACAACTGGGCCGCTACGTCCTGAACGCGGATGCCAGCGCGAACACGGGCGAAACGCTGTTAGCGAATGGGTGAATCGACTTTGAGAGGATCGACGGTTGGCGTATCGAGGTGGATGATAAACGGCCAATGGTAGATGTACCCGGGAATCAGCTCGACCCCACGGGTGTACGATCCGTCGATAATCGTTCGATCGCCTTCGCGTCTGATCGTCAGCGTGTCGTCATCGACTGGAACGTCGTACTGCCCCGCCAGCGCAAACACACGGTCGTGAATCTGCGCATCGGTCTTGTCTCCACGGTACCGCGTTGCCTGCTGCACAGCATCCATGAATCGGTAGTTGCTCGACCACGCGCCACCCGCGTGCCAGACGGCGTTCGCGATGAGACCCACGATGGCGAGCTTCAGGATCAGTCGAACCACAGTCAGTGGATCTGGTGGAACATGCGATCCCACCGTGTGCGCGTGAAGAAATGGGCAAACACCGACACCAGACCCTTGATTGTCGCGCCTGCGCCTTCCTCCTGATAGTCCCCGCGTTCGGCTTCGTAGGACCAATAGATCAGGAGCGCCTTGCCTTTGACGTAGTCGCGCGGCAGAAAGCCCCAGTACCGGCTGTCCTGCGAGTTGTCGCGGTTGTCGCCCATCACGAAGAAGTGATCGGCGGGGACGGTAACAGGTCCGTAGCGCTCGCGCACGTCGAATGACGTCACCTCGTGGAACTCGCCTGAGCCGCCGGGCTGTTCCAGGAAGTGAGCGTAAGGCTCCTCGAGCGCGGTCCCGTTGACATAGACCTTTTTTTCCCGCAGTTCGACGGTGTCGCCGGGCAGCCCAATCACGCGCTTGATGAAATCGCGATCCGGCTCCTCCGGGTATTTGAAGACGATGACATCTCGGCGCGCGATCGTTCCGACGGGCAGGAGCGCCCGCTGCAATCGCGTCGTCGCGGTCGGAGCGAAGACGAACTTGTTCACCAGGAGGTGGTCGCCGATCAGCAGGTTCGGTTCCATCGATCCCGTCGGGATCTTGAACGCCTGCACCACGAACGTTCGAATGAACAAGGCGAGGATCACCGCGATGACGATGGACTCGAAGTACTCGCGGAGCGTCGATTTCTTGAAGGTTGCCTCAGCCATCAGCCGGTCGCCATTATTCTTCGGTCTCGGTCCCCATCCGCAGCACGGCGAGGAAGGCCTCCTGCGGGATTTCGACTTTCCCGACGCGCTTCATGCGCTTCTTGCCTTCCTTCTGTTTTTCGAGCAGTTTGCGTTTGCGGGTGATATCCCCGCCGTAGCATTTTGCGAGCACGTTCTTCCGCAGCGCCTTCACCGACTCGCGCGCGATGATTCGCCCGCCGATCGCGGCCTGAATCGCCACCTCGAACATCTGGCGCGGGATGAGCTCGCGCATCTTCGACGCCAGGGCCCTCCCCCGGTCGTACGCCATGTCGCGATGCACGATAACCGACAGTGCGTCGACGGGGTCGCCGTTGACCAGGATATCGAGTTTGACGAGCGGCGACGGCCAGTATCCCGTCACATGGTAATCGAGCGACCCATAGCCTCGTGAGATCGTCTTCAATTTATCGTAGAAATCGAGAACGACCTCGTTGAACGGCAGCTCGTAGGTGATGAGGACGCGGTCCGACGCCAGATACTCCATCGTCTTCTGGATTCCGCGCTTGTCCTGACACAGCTGCAGGATCCCGCCCACGTGTTCGGCCGGTGTCAGAATCATGGCGGTGATCACAGGCTCTTCGATCGTTTTGATGCGTCCGGGATCAGGCAACTTGGCCGGGCTGTCTATCTCCTCTACCACGCCGTCGGTTCGCGTCACGCGATACAAGACGCCGGGCGCTGTCGTCACCAGGTCCATGTCGAATTCGCGTTCGAGACGCTCCTGCACGATCTCCATGTGGAGGAGACCCAGGAACCCGCAGCGAAATCCAAAGCCGAGCGCGGCGGACGTTTCAGGCTCGTAGAAGAACGAGGCGTCGTTCAATCGCAGTTTTTCCAGCGCGTCGCGAAGGTCCGGGTACTTGTGCCCCTCGACCGGATACAACCCGGCGAAGACCATCGGCTTCAGCTCTTTGAAACCCGGAAACGGTTCCGGCGTAGGCCGCGAGGCTTCGGTGATGGTGTCGCCAATCTTCGCGTCGCCGATGTTCTTGATATTCGCGACGAGAAATCCGACCTCGCCGACGCCGAGCTCGTCCACTTCGACCGACTTCGGCGTGAAGATGCCGAGCTGCAGCAGCTCGTAGTCCTGCCCTTGCGCCATCAGCCGAATCCTGAGCCCGCGCCGGAGCACGCCGTCGATCACGCGGACGACGATGACGACGCCGCGGTACGCGTCGTACCAGGAATCGAAGATCAACGCCTTCAGCGGTGCGTCGGCGACGCCGCCGGGGGGCGGCAGACGCTGGACGATCGCCTCCAGGATCTCGGGCACGCCAGTGCCCACCTTCGCGCTGGCGAGAATGGCGTGATCGCCGTCGAGGCCGATGATCTCCGAGATCTGGCGCCGCGCCTCTTCCGGCTGAGCGCCCGGCAGATCGATCTTGTTGATGACGGGAATGATTCCGAGGTTGTTGTCGACGGCGAGGTACGCGTTCGCCAGCGTCTGCGCTTCGACGCCCTGCGATGCGTCGACGAGCAGCAGCGCGCCCTCGCACGCCGCCAGCGAACGGGTCACTTCGTACGAAAAATCCACGTGACCCGGCGTGTCGATGAGGTTCAGGACGTACTGCTCGCCGTCGCGCGCGGCGTAGTTCAGGCGGACCGGATGCGCCTTGATCGTGATGCCGCGCTCGCGTTCGAGATCCATGGCGTCGAGCACCTGCGCTTCCATCTCCCGGGCCTGCAGCGCGCCCGTCAATTCCAGAAATCGGTCGGCAAGGGTGGATTTACCGTGATCGATGTGCGCGATGACCGAAAAGTTCCGTATGCGCTGAGGATCCACGAGCGGGTGCCTTCGATTGTGACCGATATGTGCAGGGAACGCCACTCGACCGGGCAGAGGTCTGATCCGGTCGAAGCGGATCAGCCATGAAAGCGCGAAAACGCGAAACTGCTCAATCGGTTTCGTGATTTCGTGTTGTCGTGGCGGATCCGGGATGTCTCGACCGACAGCGAAGCATTCACCGGGATTCGAGCGGCTGGTACCGCTGCGGATACGGCGGGCCGACGTATTCCGCGCGCGGCCGTATCAAGCGATTGTTCGCATATTGCTCGAGGACGTGAGCCGTCCAGCCCGAGATCCGGCTGACGGCGAAGATTGGCGTGAACAGCTCCACCTCGATGCCGAGCGCGTAATACGTGGATGCAGAGTAGAAGTCCACGTTGGCGTTCAGCTTCTTTTCAGATTTCACCAGCGCTTCGATGCGCTGTGACATCTGGTACCACACCGGTTGGTTGATCCGCTGGCCCAGATCCCGCGACATCTCGCGCAGGTGCGTCGCGCGCGGATCTTCGGTGTGGTACACGCGATGGCCGAAGCCTGGAATCTTCTCCTTGCGCGCCAGCCTGGCGCGAATCACCTCTTCCGCCTTTTCGGGCGCGGCGGTCGGCCCGATCTCGAACAGCAGCCGCATTACGTCAGCGTTCGCGCCGCCGTGCAGCGGTCCTTTCAGCGTGCCGACGGCCGCGACGATCGCCGAGTGGATGTCGGTCAGCGTGGCAGCGGCGACGCGCGCGGCGAAGGTGGATGCGTTCAGCTCGTGGTCGGCGTGCAGCACCAGCGCGACGTCGAACGCCCGCGTGGCCAGACCGCTCGGCCGTTCTCCGGTGAGCATGTACAGAAAATTCGCGGCGTGGCCGAGTACCGGATCCGGGGCTAGCGGTCCGCCGCCCTTCTGCATTCGGCCCATCGTGGCCACGATCGAGCTGATTTGCGCCGTCAGCCGGATGGCTTTGCGATAGTTGGCCTGCGGTGAGTTGTCCGAGGCGTCCGGATCGTAGTGCCCCAGCGCCGACGTGAGCGTCCGGAGCATGTCCATGCCGTCAGCCTTCGACTGCGTTCGGGCCGATCGACCGTCGGTCGAAGGGTCACCGGCTGGCAACGAACGCATCAGCCGGAGCACGGGCTCGGGAATCGCCCGCGCGGCACTGAGCTGCGACTGCAGATCGCCGAGCTCGGCGCGCGTCGGCAGGCGGCGGTGCCATAGCAGGTAGCACACCTCCTCGAACGTGGCGTGCCGCGCGAGATCGTGGATGTCGTACCCGCAGTACGCCAGGACCCCACGGTCGCCGTCGAGATAACAGATCTCAGACGCCGTCGCGACGGTGTCTTCGAGCCCCGCTTTGGGCTTTGCCGCCGTTGTCATTTTCCGCCGATCATACTCCCAGCGGCTTGCGGGCGAGTGCGCCGGGCTTGTAAACGGTCCCAATCACAGCGCCCACGAGTACCCACTCGACGAACCCCGCGATGGCTATGTACAACCCGAGCGTCGAGTCGATGTTGAGCACCGCGTAGTTGACGAGACCACTGTAGCCGAGCGCGAAAAGACCGAGCACGACGCCGAATCGCACGCCTTCGCGCGGCCCCGCCCCGCCTTCGTACCCCTTGGCGTAGATATAGGCGGCGGCGAGGGCTGCCAGGAAGACGCCGCCGAACAGAATGGGCATGTAGCTCGTGTCCGCGGCCGGCCGATAGACGCCCGGGAACCGGGCGAACTCGCTGGTCAGCACGTTGCCGTATATGACGAATCCGTACACGGCATCGACAATGGTGCCCGCGACCGCCGCGATGGTGATTCGACCGTAATTCATAAGCAGCTCCTTTTTGAGAACGCTAGAATCTGCCACCAAATTACGAAAACACGAAACAAAAAACAATTCGTCTTGCGGACGTGGTTTCGGCTGGCTCCGTGGCGGCGGTCTGCCCTTCGCCAGAGCAGATTGGCGCGTGAACCTTCGCTTCAGCGAGCGGAGCTTGCCAGGGCGAGGCGCCAGCGGCGCGCGAAGGCCGTCTTAATGAATTCTGGTCGAGGAGGGAATCGGCGTTGCCGGCATCGCTTCCGGACCGACCGGGCTCGCCTGCGGGCCCATCTGCGCGTAGCGGAGGAACAGCTGTCCCCACTCGGTCGTCTCGCACCAGCGTTCGAACACGCGCCGATCGACGAGCGGCCAGCGATAGAAATCGTGGTAGACGTCGCTCGCGAGAATGAATCCGTTGACGAGCGGCGTGCGGAAGAACAGGTTCTGGAATCGCTTCAGGGGACCAAACCAGATAAGGTCCCCGCCGCCGATTCGAACGAGATTCTTTCCGACGTGGAACCGCCAGTTCTCTTTCGCCGCGTCGACATCGCCGACGATCTCGATCTGCCGCGGATCGCCAACGCCAAGGCCATCCTCCTGAGCCAGGCGGATGTAGTCGATCGACATCGGATCGAACCCCATCATCTTCGCCGAGACGGCGTCGATCGCCACCTGATCGGAAGAGGCCAGCATCACGTTCTTCACCACCGGATACATCGTGCGGGGGCCGGGGCCGTTGCCGGCAGTCGTCCCGTCCATGATCGCGAAGAGCCCCGAGTGGATTTCTTTCTGGATCGCCAGGAGGTCCACGAGAGTCTCATGGATCCACGAATGCGTGTAGTGCCGCCGCGTGTTCAGCAAGCCCCCGAACGCGTTCTTCATCGCCCCGGTCGTCGTCGTATAGATGTGACACTTCGTCGTCGGCAGGTGCACGATGTTCTTCCCGAAGAAGTAGTCGGGAATGTGAATGCCTTCGGGGAAGATGCGCTTGAGCACGCGCATCCGGGCTTTCGGCTCGAACCGCACCCACGTCATGTCCTCGTCCTTGAAGTTGTAGAGGACCGGGATGCCGTAACGCTTGAAGATCGGCACGTAGTGGTTCAGGTCTTCGCCTTTGAACGCGTTGGTGACGACCGTCTTGTTCTGGACGCACACCTGATCGGTGAAGCCGCGGCCGGCGAGCGCGCGAATCGTGCCTTCCAGTTGCCACGGCGTGGTGTTGGCCGCCGGAAACGGGAAGTGCCAGGAGATGTTGTCTTTGAGAATCGTCGTCTTGTTGCGCGCCAGCGCGTCGGACACACGAGCGAGGTCGAGCAGGCGATCGATGTCGGAAAGAATCCCGTCGGGTGTGACTCGGAGGACGGCGACTGTGGACCTGGACACGATTAGCTTCGGGCCTTCTGCAGACCGGCGGCGACCACGTCGGAATCTCCGGCGTACTGCTGAACGATGGACAGAAGTCCAGTGTAAAGGAAGCCGATCTGGAAGAGCATCAGAAACGGCACGGTTGCATAGATCTGATTCGCCAGCGCGTAGAAGATCGTCGAGGTGAAGTACAGCCCGAGCGCCAGCTCGATGAGCGGCTGGACGGCGACCGCTTGGCGATACTTTTTCCCCACCCACTCGTCCGAATCGCCCTCGATGCGGTACTTCGGAGTTCGCGTGAATTCGCTCTGCTTGTTGAACAGCGCCTCGATCACGGCGCGCGTGTTGTTGATCGAAAGGCCGATGCCGATGGACATCAGGAACGGCAGGTACTTGATGCGCGTCCACCAGTCGCGGTGAATCTCGCGCTGACACACCATGTAGAAGTTGCAAACCGAAAACGTCGCCGCGAAGAACAGCGGCACGTCAATCAGCAGCATCTCGTACCAGCCCATGTTGTAGCGGATCACCATCGCCGGAAACATCAGAACCGACAGCACGCACATGAACGGGTAGTTGAAATTCGCCGTGAGGTGGAAGAATGCTTCAGCCTTCACGGCAAACGCCACATCCGCGCGAAGGATACGCGGTAACAGCTTCTTGCACGTCTGGATCGAGCCCTTGGCCCAACGGAATTGCTGCGACTTGAACGCGTTCATCTCGACGGGGACTTCGGCCGGCGCGATGACGTCGGAGAGGAACACGAAGCGCCAGCCCCGCAGTTGCGCCCGATAACTGAGATCGAGATCCTCGGTCAGCGTATCGTGTTGCCAGCCGCCCGCATCGTCGATGGCGGTTCGCCGCCAGATGCCCGCCGTGCCGTTGAAGTTGAAAAAGCGCCCGCTGCGGTTCCGGCCGCCGTGCTCGAGGACGAAGTGCGCGTCGAGCAGAATCGACTGGATTTTCGTGAGCAGCGAGTAGTCCTGGTTGACGTGACCCCAGCGCGCCTGAACCATGCCGACTTTCGGATCCTTGAAGTGCGGCAGGAGGCGGATCAGGAAGTCGTGCGTCGGAATGAAATCCGCATCGAAGATCGCGATGAACTGGCCGCGGGCGCAGCGCAGCCCCGCCTCGAGCGCCCCTGCCTTGAAGCCGGTTCGATCCGTCCGGTTCAGGTATTTGATGTCGACACCCTCGTCCGCAAATCGCCGGACCGTCAGCTCAGCAATGCCGCGTGTCTCGTCGGTTGAATCGTCGAGCACCTGGATCTCCAAGCGATCACGCGGATAGTCGATGCGGCAAACTGCTTCGATCAGCCGGTCCGCTACGTACATCTCGTTGTAAAGCGGCAGCTGGATCGTCACCACCGGCATCGGGTCGGGCGCTGGCCCAGCCTTGGGTTCGTTCCCGCGGTTCCGCAGGTAGAGGTACACGAGGTAGTACCGATGCCAACCGTAAATCGCGAGGACAATGAGGACGAAGAAGTACGTGGTGAGGGTGAAGGTCTCAGCAGGCGTCATGTTATACGAGCGCAATCATTTATATTACTGACGGGTTCCAGTGGCGTCAAACAAACAGCTGCACCAGTTGCTCCAGCAAGTCGCACGCGGCGAACTCGACGTTGACACCGCGCACCACCGGCTCGTTCAAGCCGTGCGCGCGCAACCCTTCGAAGATCTGGGGTTCGCGCGGGTCGATCATCATCGCGCCCACCGCCAGGGCTTCCCCGAAGTCGTTCTCGGGTTAGGCAAAACGCCTGCCCAGATCGCTGCGATCGCCGCCGAGATAGTCGGCCGCGGTTCGACGTTGCTCGTCACCCGTGCCGAGCCGGACGCCTACGACGCCGTTCGTGAACGGGTGCCCGACGCCACCTATCATCCAGACGCCAAAGTGATCGCGTTCCGGCAGCAGGATATCGCGCGCGGCGCAGGAACGATCGCTGTGGCGGCCGCGGGCACATCGGATATTCCGGTCGCCGACGAGGCGGCGGTCACCGCCGAGGTCATGGGCAACGATGTATGCCGCTTGTACGATGTCGGCATCGCCGGACTGCACCGGCTGCTGCGCGAACGCCAGCGTCTGGAATCGGCGCGCGTCATCATTGCGGTTGCCGGGATGGAAGGAGCGTTGCCCAGCGTGATCGCGGGTCTGGTCAGCGTGCCGGTAATTGCTGTACCCACGAGCGTCGGCTACGGAGCCTCGTTCGGCGGCATCGCCGCGCTGTTGGGCATGTTGAACAGCTGTGCGTCCGGCGTCTCTGTGGTCAACATCGATAACGGTTTCGGCGCCGCAACCATCGCGAGCCTGATCAATCACCTTTAGGTCGGGCAAGCACCCGGCACCTGGCACTGTGGCACCCGGCACCAGGCACGTAGCACCCAGCACTAAAGTTATATGGCTCAGTATGCCAAGAATGCGCTATCATTAACGGTTTACCGAAAGCCGGTCAGGCAACCCTTCTCGGCCTTCACTTATGCAGCCAGGCACGCAT
>JBKPDW010000417.1:0-11008 GCA_046728115.1 Acidobacteriota bacterium
GTTGGAGCGTTGCTAGTGATCCAAGGCGTGTTCGGGTTCTTCTGGCCGCCGATGCATCAGCGCGCGGTGTTGGCCGCCGGTGGCGGCACACTGACCGACACCATGCACATCGCCTGGACGATCGTGACCAGTGTCTTGTTCATGTTCGCGCTCGGTTTTGGGGCAGCGGCGTTTGGGAAGCGGTTCCGTGTGTACTCCATCGCGACGATGTTGATCGTTTTCGCCTGTGGTGCGTGGACTGGCAGGTATGCCTCCCAGATCCAGGCCAACCTGCCCACACCGTGGGCCGGTGTGTGGGAGCGTATGAACACTACCGCGTTCATGGTGTGGATCGCGGTGCTGGCGATTGCGCTGTTGCGAACTCGAGATCCTGCCGTCGCAACAGGCCGCAAGGATGCCGTGGCCGCATAGCACAGTGCGGCTTCGATATTCCCGTGGGCCGCGGTGAGCCAGTGCCAAGCTTCCGCAGTCCTCCGATCGACCGCCCGTTCATGCGCGCCGCGTGGGATTCCGCGTCACGCGCCGGAGCGTTACGGATCGATCTTCACACCGAATCTGCCCCGGCGCGGCATATGCAATACCTCTCTCATTCAGGAAATGGGTATGACGAATCGGCGACGACTCGGCGCTGCCTTCCGGATTTCCGGCGACGCCGAGGAGGAGTGACGTGATCCCGGCAATCCACTGTTGTCGTTGGATCGCAGCAACAAAGGAGGACGTATGCCAACTCTTGAGGTCAGCGCGCACATCTGAGAGTTCGGCCGGGACAGTTGGAGGGGTTCAAGAGACAGGCGGCCGAGTGCATCCGGATCACCAAGGAGAAGGACACACACACGCTGCGCTATGACTGGTTCCTCAGTAGCGATGGCGAGTGCGAAGTGCGCGAGGCGTACACGGGTCCGGAAGGGCTGATCGAGCATAACAAGAACATCCTGGAAGCTCGAACCAAGCTGTTCAAGGACTACGCCGACGGCCACTTCATGACGATTTATGGAGAGCCGGTACCACAGCTCGTCGAGCTGGCGAAGGCGACTCACATGGAACAACATGAAGTTTTTCTCGTTCGTCAAAGGACTTGATTCCGCGAGCAGCTGAAACGTCGGCTTCAGCAGTTCCGCCGCCAAACCGTCGTTAGTGACCATGGCCACGATTCCGGAATCAGTCGCGTTTCTCCCGAGGAGGAGCCATGCGCAGACGAGTGAAGCAGGTCGCCGTAGTCTTCGTCATGGTCTTCGCCGCCGCTCAACTCATTCGTCCCGAGCGCGCGAACCCGGCCACTGATGCGGCCCGCACGATTCAGGCGCACGCGGGGACGACGAGCGAACTGGCCGCCGTCCTGGATCGCTCGTGCCGCGACTGTCACTCGAACAACACCGTGTGGCCGTCGTACACCCAAATCGCGCCGTTGTCGTGGCTGATGGCGCGTGGCGTGGCAGAAGGGCGGAAGGCGGTTAACTTCTCGGAGTGGGCGTCGTATCCGCCGGACGTGCAGCGCATGCTGCTGTCGGTGTCGTGCCAGGACGCGACGAGCGGCAAGATGCCCGGACCCTACACATTCGTGCGTCCTGAAACGAAGCTCTCGCCCCAGGATATTGAGACGATCTGCGCGGCGGCGCGCCAGGCCGAAGCGAACGCAGCCGACGGACGGAGGCATCCGTGACGGTGACGTTGTCGGCTGCGCCTCGGGTGGGTGATTTATGCCGCGCTCGGACGAACGCGGGAGGATTTATGACGACACCGACCCTCGAAAGCAAAGTGCACGAGTTCTTGGCGCAGAAACGTATCGCGGTTGTGGGCGTGTCACGTAACCACAGCCATCACCCGGTCGGCAACCTGATCTATCAGCGGTTGAAGACAACCGGGCACGATGTCTTCCCAGTGAATCCGCACATGCAGACGTTCGAAGGCGATCGCTGTTATCCCGACCTGCGATCAATCCCGGGCGGGGTCGATGGCGTAGTGATCATCACGCGACCTGGCATCACGGAGCGGATCGTATGCGACTGCAGCGATGCCGGCCTCGGCCGCGTGTGGATGCACCAATCCTTGGGGAAGAAGGGGTCGAGTGTCTCGCCAGAGGCCGTCGAGTACTGCCGTCAACACAATATCAGCGTGATCGCTGGAGCCTGCCCGATGATGTTCGGCCCCGGCGCCGACTTCGGACACACGTGCATGCGGTGGTTCCTCAAGCTTACCGGCGGACTGCCCGCGTAAGGGGAAGGCCATGAAACGACTGCAACGCGTCGCGTGGATTCTCATCCTCAGGAAGTCGAAACTTCAGTGAGACGCAGATCGTCCGGATTCTGAAGGACGAAGCCCGGAGCGGTCCCACACAGCCTCGGCCAGGTGCCACCTCTCACGTGCCCGGGCGATCATCAACCGGTCAGTCTCCGATCGTACTGCCCGTTTGACAGGCGTACTCCTGATACGCTGCTTGACGGCGGCGCCAGTCCGGAGGTCCAGAGGCACTTGCCGCCACTCGCCCGCGTCGGCGGACAGCTGATCGGATTCGGAGGCCCTCATGCGGTTGCTTAGACACAACGAGGCGAGCGTGGCGCTCGCATTCCTCTTGATGCTCATCGCCATCTGCGGCACGGCAGCGGCCCAGGAGTTTGCCGGACGGGAGAAGTTGCGCGCCCATTCAGCCGAGTTCCGCCCGGAAGTGATCAAGATCACGAACGGCGTATGGGTCGCGGTCGGATTCTCCGACGCCAACTCGGCATTGATCGAGGGCGAGGGCGGGTCGATCGTGGTCGACACAACCAGCAATGTGGAAGATGCAAGGGCGGTGAGGGCCGAGTTCGCGCAGCTCTCCACCGCACCGGTCCGCGCGATCATCTACACGCATTCGCATCCTGATCACACCGGCGGCGCCGGAGTGTTCGCGGGAAACGACCATCCCGAGATTCTCGCTCACCAACTCTTCGTGGACCGCGTCCCGGACGTGGGCCGCAACGGCCGCGATGGGGGCGATCAGTTCGGGTCCACCTTGCCCGACGCCCTGTTCATCAACGCGGGCACGGGACTGGAGTTTGGACGACACCCTGCTCCGACCGCCTACGTCGCTCCAACGCGAACCTTCAGTGGAGACCGGCTCGAGCTGACCATCGCGGGCGTTCGCGTGCAGCTGCTCCACACGCCAGGAGAAACGCGCGAAAACGTTGCGGTCTGGCTACCTGACAGGCGCGTCCTGCTGCCGGGCGATGACTTCTACAAATCCTTCCCGGCCCTCTATGCGATTCGCGGCGCGCGCCTGCGGCCGATCGATCAGTGGATCGCCAGCCTCGGCGTGATGATCGATCTCGGTGCCGATCACCTTGTGCCGGGGCATACGCGTCCTGTGCTCGGGAGCGCCAACGTGCGTGCGGCGCTGACCATGTACCGCGACGGCATCAAGTCGATACTCGATCAGACGTTGGAAGGGATGAAGAAAGGCGAGCGACCCGACGAACTGGTGCAACACGTCGCACTTCCGCCCGCGCTGGCCGACAGTCCCTATCTGCAGGAATTCTACGGAACCGTGGCCTGGTCGGTGCGCGCCGTCTACGCTGACTACGCAGGGTGGTTCGATGGCAATCCCACGAAGCTTTTCCCGCTCCCCGAAAAGGATCGGGCGACGCGAGTCATTGAACTGGCCGGCGGTCGCGAACAGGTGCTGTCGCGGGCGCGACGCGCTCTGGCCAACAAGGACTTCCAGTGGGCCGCCGAGTTGACCGATTACGTGCTGGCGAACGACGAGGGAAACGTCGAGGCAAAGCGGCTGAAGGCGGCGGCGCTCAGCGAACTCGGCGAGCGGCAGATCAGCGCGATCGCTCGGAACTACTACTTGTCGGCCGCCGAGTATCTGCTGCGCGACCTACCCGCCCGCTGAGGCGCACGAGGACGTCCAAACCGGGATTCGGTGCAGCAACGGCGTCACCGCGTCGCGACAGGATTCTCGACTCGTGCTCGGCAGCGCTCGGCTTCGTGCAGGATTACCAAGCGAGCAACGCGGTCGCGAAGCTCTTGGCCGCGATCGGAACGGCACGTGTTGGCCTTTGTGTACTTCGGCGACAATCGATGCACGCGTCAGAAAACGTCGGCATGCCAGTACAGCACGTCGTCGCTAGACAGCCGCGGCTGGATCATCGACGATCCGAGTGACCGCACAATCATCACTTCTGTCGACGGCTTCGCCGACACAATCGTCACCTGCGGGGGTACGAAGCCGCGAGGGAGCCAGGCGCAGATCGTCGGGCGGCGCTCGACGGGTTCACGTGCGATGAGCGCTTGTAGAATGGCGCCAACTCGCGCTCCGGAAGGATCACGGTCGCCACACTCCTCGATGGTCCATGTGCCTCCGACGATGCTGACGACGACATAAGCCGCAGCGGTGACGCCTTCTTCGGCGATGAAGAAATGCAGCTGACGCGCCCCGGCCTCGCTGAGGCCTGCAAGCAATCGCTTTTTCGTAATCGCGTACTGAACGAAGTCGACGTCTCGATCGAGGTGAAACCTGAATGGGCTGGCCCGGACCTGCCCCATGGCGACGATCGCGGCCAAGTCTCGTTCCTCACCCCCGCGGATTAGCGTCATGGGGGCGCCCCGACGCGACGACTCCGTCACGGCGAGCTCAGCGTCCGCGATTGAAACCGCCTCGAAGTCGTTTAGTTCGAGGTGTTCCTGCCTGCCTTCTGAGAAGAGGAGCGCCATGACAGCTCCGTTGCGCGCGGCTTGGTCGAGCAGCCGATCCACCAACTCCTCCGCATGGCCACGGCTGCGGTGCGCAGGCTCGCTGAAGATCGAGCCGATTCCGCAAACGCGCACCGGCCGTTGATTGAGGATCGCCGCAAGGTCGTACTGCGCGGCGCTGGCGAGGATGTCGGCGCCATCCACCAGCGCGAATCGTCGCCGATGACCACGCCCCAAGGCGGTCTTCATCTGGGCAGCGTCAAGTGTGCCGTACGCCTGACGACTCAGGCCGCCGTTCCAGAGCGGGTACGTCGCGTCCAGGACACGCTCGAGAATGACACCTTCGGCTGGAACGATCGTCGGCACATGACGGATTATCATCCGCGCAACCCCAGGCCGCTGCGCGAATGCTCGCTATTCAAGCAGCCGATGATGCTGCGCTTCGGCACGGGACTGAGCCGAGCGCCGACCGTTTTCGATACGGCGATCGCTATCCCAGGACGCGTCGTCCGCCCAGCAGCCCAACGAGGAACAGCACGATCGCGATGACCAATAGCACATGGACGAACGAGCCAATGGTGTAGATCCCGAGGAACCCCAGTAACCACGCGACCAACAGGATGACGGCGATGGTGTACAGCATGTGAATTCTCCAGCGTGCCGCGCGTGAACGCGACGGCGGCGGATTTTCCGCCGCCGTCGCACGGACTATCGATTCGTGAAGCCGATGGCTCTGCGAACCTTGCCCATGCGGTGTACAACTCTCTGCGATTCGAGCCTGGACGCGCTGTTCCGTTGTGGACACGACTGCGGCCCGCTAGTTGGAGTCGAGCTTGTTCACGTCCCTTATCTCGCGGAGCGTCCTCCGCATGTCCTCCACGACCTGCATTTGTTCGAGCGAAGTGTTCAGCGCATCGGCTGTCGCGCGGACTGCATCGACCACGGCGTGCCGCGCAGCGTCTGTGGCGACTCGTGCTTCCTCGCTCGCGGTGCGCGCCGTCTCGGCTGCCATGCGTGCCTCCTCGCTGGCGATGCGCGCGGTCTCAGCGGTCTCTCGCAGCCGCTCTCGCTCCTGTCGGACTGTTTCGAGCGCCTCCCGATGATGATCACGAACCTCACGCGCTTCCTCCGCGAGTCGCCTGAACTGTTCCGCCTCGCTCCTGGCAGCCTCCGCGGCCGTGCGGTCTTTCGCTAGAGCACGGACCACGTCGTCCTCACGGCGTTCGTTCATGACATCACCTACCGCCAGACTACCCGGGAGTGGAGCACGAGAGATGTCCTGAACGGGACGCGACGTGCGTGCTTCTTCAATTAGGCCAGCTCATCCGAGAGTCCCGGTTCTCGGTGTCCCGTTCGGCACAGCGGGCATTCTCACCTCTGGCATCCGCTCTCGGAGATCGGAGAAGTTCGCCATGCGACGACATTCATTTCTTTCGACGGCAGCATCCTCTGTTTCTGGCGCGGTTCGACGTGGACCCGCCATCGAATCGCGCTGGACCGTAAACCAGCGGCTTGTCAATGCCGAACGGGAGTTGCGCGTTCAGTTCACTCGAATCGCGCAACTGCAAGCCCAACTCGATGTGGTCTTGGGCGCGCTCCGACGTTCGGCGGATGGAGTTCATGTGTGATGAGCGTCGGCGCCGAACGCGCCACCCCACTCTGTGCACCCCGTGGGTCATAGGGGCGCGAGATTCACCTGGCTAAACCGAGGAGAAGGACGAGAGATCGTGATGATGAAAGACCGGACCATAGCGTCGACACATCGGCTGCGAGCGCTGGCTGCCCCTTTCAATTGCCAGCGCCGGCCGCCGCTCCGGCCCTCACGGACGATCAACTGGGCCAGATTCTCAGCGAAGCCGAGAAGTATCTATGTGAACTCTTCCAGCGGAAGTGCCGTGTGCCGTTCATCGTTGAGAAAGAGTTTGTGTCTCGCGGCTTCGCATGGAAGGTGCTGGACCAGCGACTGTTGATGTACGAGTCCGCCAAGACCCACAGCGGTCGACTGCACACAAAGGTGTACAGCCACTGCTCGATGTTCGACCAGATCTACATGCCGGCTCTGAACAGGTTTAGCGCGTTTCTCGACCAGACCGGGCGCGGCAACTACTCACTGTTCATCTACGACGGGGAACTCCTGCCCGACTTGCAGCTCGAAGAGATCGCTGCCGGCGAGGGGGATGTCATCGTCTTGCATCATCAGGAGCTCGCTGCTCTGATTGATTCAAATTTCACGATGCTGAGAGCGGCATGAACCTGACCAGGCTGGACGTCTCGCTGGAACAGTACGAGGTCGGGCTGTCTGGCGCCGTGCCCGACCGAAAAGATTGGTCGGAGCCCGCGATGGACCGCGGGCGGCACTTTCCGCAAGTGCCGAATGCGCATCGCAACCCCGACGTCTAGCGGCAAGGATTTGGCTGTGGCATAGACCTGTCCGTCGGCTGATCGATGACCGTGCGAAGGTAGACCGGCGAAAACGTTCGGAAACTGTGTCGGCGGGCCGCTGGCACCTCTCGGCGGGCCTTCCACCAGTCGTCAACGGTCACGGTATGTCGTGACCGACAGCAGAAGTGTGGGCCCAACGCGCACGCCGTTGCGGTTTACGCGGCGGCCTGTCCGAAGTCGGGCTCGCTGATTGGGTGCCGCCGTGGTTCCGGCTCTCGGGTGACCTGCAGATTCTTTGCCCGAACTGGCCGCCGGTGGATACCGCCATCGTCCCAGCCGCGAGGGCTGAGGGTGGTGTTCTACGAAACCGACGCTAAGCACCCAGGAGTGCACCATGACGGATTCGTCTGGCTCAACACCAGTCGCATGCATCTGTATACCCACCTCAATGAGAAGTGGCGGTACGCCGCCGAGAAGTACACACATGAGGACGACATCCACGGCAGCGGCATGCTCCAGCACGATCACGATATCGGTCTGGCGCTCGACTTCCTTGATAAGAATGGCCTCGCGGAAAACACGATCGTCTGGTATTCCACCGACAACGGGCCCGAACACTCGTCGTGGCCACACGGCGGCACCACGCCATGGCGTGGCGAGAAGATGACGACCTATGAGGGCGGTGTGCGAGTGCTCTCAATGCTACGCTGGCCGGCCGCGATCAAGGCGGGACAGATCCTCAACGGCATCCAAGCGCATCAGGACATGTTTACCAGTTTCGCGGCCGCAGCCGGCGTGCCGGACGTCGTTGAACAGATGCTGAAGGAAAAGAAGCAGTACATCGACGGGGTCAACAATCTCGATTACTGGACGGGCAAATCGTCCGAAAGCGCCCGTGGGAACTTCCTGTACTACTACGAAGGAAAGCTGTCGGCCATTCGCATGGGCCCGTGGAAGTTCCTCTTCTCGACCAAGGAGGACTACTACGCAAACCTGGTGTCTCGGACCGCGCCGATCGTGTTCAACATCCGCAGTGATCCGTTCGAAAGTTACGACAGCACCGACTCGTTTGGTCACCTGGGTCAGAAGGTGTCGTGGATCTTTGAACCCATGACCGAGTTGCTCGAGGCGCATTTGAAGACGCTGGCTCAGTATCCGCCGGTGCAGGGCGGCACGTCGTTCGACCTGTCCAACGTCGTGGGCGATTTCCTTGAGAAAGCGAGAATGGCAACTGCTCAGTGAGGAGGAGCTGGGCACGCTTGGGTGAGTTCCGACGAGTCCACAGGGGGCGAGTCCGATGTGCTCTTCCGCTGCGGTCCCGACAAGTCGCTGTTCGCGAAGAAGACTTGGCGGTTACGCGTACCTGCGACTCTACGATCTGCTCGAACCCTCCTACGACCGTTTGTGGGCAGTGCCGGACATCGAGAAGGTGGAATAATCCGGTGATTGCTCAGCGTGACAGTAACGTGACTACGCAGTAGTCCGCTATGTAGCGGAAGTCGCTTGGCCGATCCAGCCGGTAAGCGATTCAATAGTACGACACCCATCCGGCCCGCACCGAGGAACACTGCGGAGTACTTGAACAAGTCCCGCTCAGAACTGTGTAGAAACTGTGTAAGGTCGCCCCGGAACCGCCGACAAACACCGACGTTTACGGGTTCACATCGGGAAGCATTCTGTGGCGGGATGTCGTTGAATCGATTGCGCGAAGAGGTGTTTCAGTATCACTCGGTAAGCGTCGCCGGAATCGTTTTCCAAGCGTGCTCCTTCAACCACTCGGACATCTCTCCCTTTAGAATCAATCACTTGTGAGCCCACAACGATCGCGACGAGCCGAATTGTGTAAGATCTCCTAATCTGATGTGCCGCGATCACTTACGGGCGTTTCCAGTATAGCCGTCGCCGACACATTGAGTGATCGACATTGACGGGGGTCTCGCGGCCGGATTGCGCCCATCAGCGCAGGCGTTGCCGCACTGAGCAGTTGAAGGACTGCCTGGAGCTACGGTCGTTGGACAGATGCCTACGGTATTCCGTGTGCTGGCCTGTTTCATAGGCTCCTGCGCCATCAGATATCGACGTTTTCTGGCCGAAAAGACCGTGCCGGCTCAATGTTCTTCACAGGTGCCACCTGGCCGCAGTCTTGCGGTTGAGTTGGGTTGGGAGAGGTGCGAATCCTAGCTGCACCGCTGCAGGCGCGAAATCGACTGGAACACCACTATGACGGCTATGAAGACCCTGTGTACGCGATCTGGCGTCCGCCTCGGAGGTGTCGCCCTGCTGGCGCTAACAACCGCCGCCACGGCTTGCACCGGTCGGCAGCAGGAGACGCCTCCGGCGACGACGACTGCGGAAAGCCCCTCCGCGGCCGACGCGCCCATCCCGGACACCGCCTCGCCGCTCGATGCCCTCCCGGAAGCGGTGCGGCTCGTGGCGGACAAGCCGTTCACCGGAGACTTCGACGAGATCGTCAAGCGCCGCGCGATTCGCGTGGGCGTGACGTTCAACCGCACGCACTATTTCATCGACAAGGGGCAAGAGCGTGGGTTGACGTACGAGGCCCTCAAGTCGTTCGAGAACGATCTGAATGCGGACCTCAAAACGGGCAACCTCAAGGTGCATGTGGTGATCGTGCCGATGTCGCGCGATCTGCTGGCTCCATCCCTCTTGAAGGGCAAGGTGGACATGATCGCGGCGATGGTGACGGTCAGGCCCGAACTGGAGGCGATCGCCGCCTTCTCCGAGCCGACGCGCACCAACGTGAGCCAGGTGGTCGTCACCGGGCCTGGAGCGCCGGCGATTGCCTCGGTCGACGATCTGGCCGGCCAGGCGGTGTTTGTCCGGAAAGTGAGCGCGTATTTCGACAGCATCACCAAGCTGAACGCGCAGTTGAAAGCACGCGGCAAACCCGTCGTGATCATCGACGAAGCTCCCGACGTGCTCGAAGACGACGACATCCTCGAAATGGTCAACGCCGGTCTCGCCCCGATCACGGTCGTGGACGACTATCTGGCCGAGTTCTGGGGGCAGGTGTTCACCGGCATCACCGTTCACAAAGACGTCGCCGTGCGTACCGGTGGCCGCCTGGCCGTCGCGTTTCGCAAAGACAATCCCAAGCTCCGCGAGGCCGTCAACGACTGGATCCGGAAGCACCAGAAAGGCGACGCCTTTCGGAACACCATCGAGCGCCGCTATCTCCAGAGCGTCAAGTACGTGAAAAACGCCGCGGCTGACGCCGAGCGGCAGAAGCTCGCGGCGGTAGGCGAGATCTTCAAGAAGTACGGGGCGGAGTACAAGGTCGACTACCTGCTGATGGCCGCGCAGGGCTACCAGGAATCGACGCTGGACCAGAACGTCAAGAGTCCCGTGGGCGCGATCGGCGTGATGCAGGTCATGCCGCCAACCGGGAAGGAACTGAACGTCGGCAACATCTCCGAGGTCGAGCCGAACATCCACGCAGGCGTGAAGTACATGCGCTTCATGATGGACCAGTACTTCAAGGACGAGCCCATGGACGACCTGAACAAAACGCTGATGACCTTCGCCGCCTACAACGCGGGACCCGGACGCCTGCGACAGCTCCGGCGTGAAACGGAGAAGCGAGGCCTCGATCCCAATCTCTGGTTCAACAACGTCGAACGCGTCGCCTCAGAGCGGATCGGTCGCGAAACGGTCACGTACGTGAGCAACATTTACAAGTACTACATCACCTACCGTCTGGTCAGCGATCAGCGGAATCGACGTGAAGCGGCGAGGGCGGAGGTCGGGAAGCGCAAGTGATTCCCGCTTCCACAGGCGAAGCGTCCGGTCGGGAAGGTCAACGCGGGAACTCGAATCAGAAGTACAGGTTCAGCACCGTTCCGATGGCATACACCTGCCGGTTGTGATCGCCACCGGTGTCGTGCTGGTAGTCGAAGTACCCTTCGAGTTCGACGCGCCGGTTGAGGGGAAACGC
>JBKPDW010000418.1:0-19356 GCA_046728115.1 Acidobacteriota bacterium
CATGTTGATGGGAGCACAGATCGCGCTGGCACTCGTGCTCCTCGTCGCATCGGGTCTGATGATGCGAAGCTTCCAGAACCTGCGATCGCTCGACCCGGGATTCGACGCCTCGTCCGCGCTGACGTTCAGCATCGGACTACCGGAACGCGACTATCGAACAATGGATGCCGCGATCGCAGCACATCACGCCATCATCGATCGGCTCTCGGCACTTCCCGGCGTCACCGCCGTATCGACGTCGACGTGCCTCCCGCTTGGAGGCGGCTGCTCGGGAAACACGATACGAATCGAAGGACGCGTGTACCCGGAGAACACCACCCCGCCGCTCGCGTTGTTTCGCGCTGTTGCCGGCGGGTACTTTGAAACGATCGGCACGCGCGTGCTGCGGGGCCGCAGCATCACGCGAGCCGACGTGGAACATCGCGAGCCAGTGGCCGTCATCAACGACGTGATCGCCACGAAATACTTCCCGAACGAGGATCCCATGGGACGTCGTGTCGCATCGAACCTCCCGACCGGCGATCTGACATGGCTCACCGTGGTTGGCGTGGTCGCGAATACACCAGTACGAGCGCTTGGCGAAACCCCGCAAATGCCTCTGCTGTACATACCGATGTCCCTCGGCGTGGCACCGGGTATGCCGGTGACGACGGCGATTGGTCCGAACGTTTCGTTCATGAGCTACATCGTCCGATCAGGAACAGATCCTCGAGGTTTGCTGTCGTCCATCAGACGTCAGATCGACGGCGTCGATCGCAACCTCGCGATGGCGCAGGTGCGGACGCTGCACGAGATCCTCGATCGCGCGTCGGCGCAGATGGCCTTCACCATGACTCTGATCGCCATCGCCGCGACGGTGGCTCTTATCCTCGGAGTCGTGGGCATCTATGGCGCCATGTCGTATATCGTCGCGCTGCGAACAGGCGAGATCGGTGTGCGGCTCGCGCTCGGCGCCGAGCCGGGAAATGTCGTGCGGATGATCGTTCGTCAGGGCGGAATCGTCGGCCTTGTTGGGATCGGCGTCGGGCTTGCGACGGCGTGGGCTGGGGGCCGGCTCATCCAGTCGCTGCTCTACGGCGTGACTCCGCACGATCCGCGGGTGTTTGCAGCGACCGCCGTAATCCTGCAGGCCGTCACGCTGCTGGCCTGCTGGCTGCCTGCCCGCCGGGCCGCGCGACTGAGCCCCGTGGAAGCCCTTCGCAGCGAATAGCATCCACACGTTCTCGTCGCGCGATAGAAGCCTTTTTGGCGAGCGCCACAGGAGCCTCTCAGGCGAGCGCGCCACCATTTTTGTTCCCACATCCGTCTAAGCAATGCATGTGACGGCCGGGATTGTTCCCGGGCGAGGAGGAACGTCATGGCGTGGTGGCGGAAGCGCGAGAGTCAGGCCGTTGCCGAGAAGCCGGAGGCTGAGTCGAGCATGCCCGTGATTCGCCTCGAACACGTCACCAAGACGTACAAGGGGGACGCCGACGAAGAAACCCGGGCGCTCGACGATGTGACGGTGGACATCGGGCGCGGCGAGTACGTATCGGTGTCCGGGCCGTCAGGATGTGGCAAGACGACGTTTCTGGCAGTTCTGGCGTTGCTCGACACACCGACATCCGGTCGCTACTGGCTGAATGGTCGCGCGACCGACCGGCTCACCTCCAGCGAGCGCGCACGTGTCCGAAATCTCGACGTCGGTCTGATCTTCCAGAGCTTCAATCTGATCGGCGACATGACGGTGTACGAGAACGTCGAGTACCCGCTGACGCTGCGCGGTGTGCCGCCGGCCGATCGCAAGGCACGCGTGGACGCCGCGCTCGAACGCGTGGGACTGACAGGGCGTGCACGGCAGCGGCCCGGGTCGCTGTCGGGCGGGCATCAGCAGCTCGTCGCCGTGGCGCGCGCGATCACGGGACGACCCGCGATTCTGCTGGCCGACGAGCCGACCGGCAATCTCGATTCGAAAGCCGGCGAATCGTTGATGCAGATGTTCGCGGAACTGCATGCCGGCGGTGCGACCGTGTGCCTGGCAACCCACGACCCGCGCTGGGTCACACAGGCGCAGCGACACATCTATCTGTTCGATGGGAGGCTGGTCGATCAGCCCGTGGCTGACGCTTGAATTCGGGACTCGCCGGCGTTGCCCTCGGCGGCAGACAGCTCATTCCCCCCGCAGCGCATCCGCCGGCGGAACACTGCTCGCGCGGTGGGCAGGAATCGCGCACGCAAGCGCGACAACCGCAAGGAGCACGCCGGACACGATCACGAACGTGACGGGGTCGTGGGGTCTGACCCCATACAGCAGCGACTGCATCACTCGGCCCGCTGCTAACGCAATCACGAGACCGATCGCCATACCTGCGATCGCGGGCTTCAGTCCCTGCCAGAGCATCAGACTGACGACGCTGCGCTGACTCGCGCCGAGCGCCATGCGAACGCCGATCTCACGCGTCCGCTGACTGACGACGAACGCAACCACGCCGTAAATCCCGATCGCCGCGAGCACCACCGCCAGAACGGCGAACAGGCCCAGCAGGACGACGTAGAAGCGTGGGCGTGCGAGCTGATCGTCGACGAGCTGGTTCATCGTGCCTGGAGAGATGAGCGGCAGACGGGAGTCGATCTTTCGAACGACTTCGCGCGCCGCCGTCAACACCTGTGCGGGCGCGAGCGCGCTCTTGACGACATACGTCATGGTGCGCGTCGTGGTCTGCCGGTGCGGAACGTACAGTTCGGGCTGCGGGTCTGAGGCCAGCATCTGCGACCTGACATCCGACACGACGCCGACGACAACGGCGGGGCCAAATCCTGTCACGGCGATCGGACGGCCAACAGGATCTTCGCCGGGCCAAATGGCGTCGGCCATGCGGCGGCTGACGATGGCGGCGCCCTGGACGCCCTGGCGGTCGGCCGGCTGGAACACCCGGCCCGCCACGAGCGGAATCCGCATCGTGTCGAAATACTCGGGATCAACGACCCGAAAGAGAACGTTCGGCGCCTGGCCTGGCGGTAGTGGCGGGCGATCGCCCCGGGTGACGGTCTGGACATTTTCGCTGGGGCCGAGGGGCAGCCCGGAGATGCGCGCAACCGCGGTGACACCGGGCAACGCCCGGAGTTGATCGTCGAACTGGTCGTGTACGGCAATCACCTGCGGCGGCGGGTATCGGACAGTCGGCAGCGAGATCGTGAAGACAGTCAGGCCTTCCGGATCGAAGCCCATACGCGTGTTCTGCAAGGCTGACAGACTTCGCAGCAGCAGTCCGGCGCCAAGCAGCAACACGACGGAGAGTCCCACTTCGGCCACGAGCAGGGCCGAACGCGTCCACCGCGTTCGGCTGGGGCCGATCGCGCCGCGCTGCCCGAGTGAATGCGCCACCGGCAATCGCGAGAGCTGGAGCGATGGGCCGAGCCCGAACAGCAGCGTCGTCGCGGCGACGACGGTCAACGCAAAGACGAAAGTCGGAATGTCGAATCCGACGTCGGCGAGGCGCGGCACATTGGACGGGGCGATCGCCTTCAGGCCATCGATACTCCAGATGGCGAAAAGGAGACCCAACGCGCCTCCTCCGAGCGCGAGGACGAGATTCTCCCCCAGCAGGTACGAGACAAGCCCGCGCCGGCCGGCGCCAAGGGCCGTTCGCACCGAAAGTTCGTTCTGGCGGGAGGCGCCGCGAACGAGCACCAGGTTTGCGACGTTCGCGCACGCGATGAGCAGCACGAGCCCGACCGCGGCCAGCAGCACGATCAATGCAAAGCGTACGCTCCCAACCGTCCGATCGTGCAGCGTCTGCACGATGACGGTGGCGTTGAAATTCGCTGCCGGGTAGGCGCGCTCCAGCGTGGCGGCGATGGTCGTCATTTCCTGCTGCGCTGCTTGTGCGCTGACGCCATCTGCGAGCCGGCCGATTCCGTTCAAGAACACACAGCCTCGGCCGCACTGCTGATCGTCGTTGCGGACCGGCATCCACAATCGCGCACCGGACGGGAAGTCGAATCCGGGTGGCGCGACTCCGACGATCGGCCACGTCACGCCGCTGATCTCCACCGACTGCGAGAGGACGTCGTCTCGTCCGCCGAGGCGGTCCTGCCAGAATCCGTAGCCGACGACGACGGCGCGCGGACCGCCGGGCAGATCTTCGTTCGCGGTGAACGCGCGTCCACGGACAGGCGCCGCGTCGAACACCGCGAAGAACCCGGGCGTCACGCTGCCGATCGGCACGACGTCGGCTTCGCCGCGATTGCCGACGACGGCGCGGCCGCCGGCGTACAGGGCCATCGACGGAATCGTTTTCGACTCGCGCTTCCAGTCGAGGAAGTTGAGATGAGACGACGAGCCGTTGACCGGTTCTGCAGGCGCGTTCTTCGCCGTTTGACCGATGGCGACGAGGCGATCGGACCGGGCGTACGGCAGGGGCCGCAGCAGAATGCCGTAGACGACGCTGAAAATCGCCGTCGTGGCGCCCACGCCGAGCGCGAGGGTCAGGATGGCGACAACCGAGAACGTCGGATGCCGCAGGAGCGTCCGAATCGAGACTTTGAAGTCCATGTGGCGCATTTGTTCGGCAACGGCTCTACCGGTTCTTCGTTACACGATATACGCATCGGCGATCGCCCGACACGATGTGTTCGGCGCGCTCGATCGCGACGTCCGTTCCCAGAACGGCGCGAAACAGATCGAGCTCGGCCGTGCAGAAGCCCTGGCACACCGTCGCGGCGGCACAGATCGGGCAGTGATTCTCGATGAAGAGGAACGCCCCATGGCGGTCGGGCCGGACTTCCGCCATGTAGCCTTCCTCCGTGCGCACGCGAGCCAGTTGCTGCAGCCGCTCTTTCAGCGGCGCCGAGGGGGCGATGCGGCGCGCATACTCGGCCCGCTGCTGCGCTTCGCGGGATTCGAGCACGCGCTGCAGCCCCTTGGGCCCGAACGTGCTCCCCACGGCGTTGATCAGCGCGACGTTCAGTTCCGCATACGCATCCGGGAACAGTCGATCGGCCTGCCGGGTGAGACGCCAGTGCTTGGCCGGCCGTCCAATCGGCACGGGCTGCTCGTCTGCCGTCACGAGCTTTTCCTGCTGGAGCGCGTAGAGGTGCTGCCGCACGGCCATCGGCGTCAGGCGCAGCCGCCGCGCCAGCTGCGCCGAGTCCATGGCGCCTTCGGTTTTGAGGAGCTTCACGATGGCGCGCCGCGTCGAACGCCTGGCGGGTGACGGGGATCGCTCCGGCATCTCCTCTTTTCTAAAGTATTTTGTTTACAAAGTCAACGCGCGAGGCTAGACTGCAGACTAGGTAAAGAAATATGTTTATAAACTCATCAGTGTTGAACGGCGCGCGGATCGCGATCACGGGAGGCACGTCGGGGCTGGGGCTGGCGCTCGTCGACGAGCTGACTCGCCGAGGCGCGCAGGTGGCCTTCGTCGCGCGGGGCCGCGATCGCGTCGAACGCGTCGCCCGCGCGTACGCCCGGACGCACGGCATCGTCGGCGACATCTCGGTCAAGGAGGACATTCATCCCATCGCAATTCAAATCGTCGGCGAGCTGGGCGGGCTCGACGTGCTGGTGAACAACGCTTCGGATATCGGGCCGGCGCCACTCAAGCTGCTCGCCGACACGGACTGCGAGGAGTTGGAACGGGCGTTCGCCACCAACGTGCTGGGCCCGTTCCGTCTGACGAAAGCGTTGCTGGGCGCGCTCTCCGCATCGGCGCGCGAGCGTGGCGGCGCCGTGGTGCTCAATGTTTCGAGCGACGCCGCCGTCAACGCGTATCCGTCCTGGGGCGCGTACGGCGCGAGCAAGGCGGCGCTCCGTCACCTGAGCGCCATATGGAACGCCGAGCTCGAGGCTGACGGCGTGCGCTTCCTGTCGGTGGATC
Source organism: Acidobacteriota bacterium (assembly GCA_046728115.1). Classification (GTDB taxonomy): domain Bacteria; phylum Acidobacteriota; class Vicinamibacteria; order Vicinamibacterales; family CAVVIG01; genus CAVSWN01. Next base: position 5,859 of record JBKPDW010000418.1, read on the forward strand.
CGGGCGACATAGACACGCCGCTTCATGCCCTTGCGGTTCCTGATGCCGATCCGACGACGCTGAAACGGCCCGAGACGGCCGCGCGCGAGCTGGCCGATGCCATCGCCGCAGCCTTGCCCTCCGAGAGCCGGGTGTCATGATTCTCCCGGCGGATCGGCCGATTCACCATCCCGCGGACGCGAAGCTCCTGATCGCTGCCGCGAGCGGAGCGATCCGTGATGTGCCTCGAACGACGCTGCTGGACGTACTTCGCTCGGGAGATCTGGTCGTGGCCAACGACGCGGCGACGCTGCCGGCAAGTCTGCAGGGCGAGCATCTGCCGAGCGGCCGCGGCATCGAAGTACGGCTCGCAGGCCGCCGATCGCTGGCAAGAGCCGACGTGAAGGAGTTCGCCGCCATCGTGTTCGGCGAGGGCGACTTCCACACCCGAACAGAGGATCGCCCCCGTCCGCCTCTTCTGACGCCTGGCGATCGCCTGCGCTTGGGTCCGCTGTCCGCACGCGTGTTGACGATGCTCGGTCACCCGCGCCTGGCCTGGCTTCGCTTCGACGGCACGCCCGACGCGATCTGGGCCGGCCTGGCGCGGCACGGACGGCCGATTCAATACGCGCACGTAGCCGAGCCGCTCGCGCTCTGGGACGTGTGGACGTCCATTGCCGGGCCGCCGGTTGCCTTCGAGCCGCCGTCCGCCGGGTTTGCACTGGACTGGCGGATGTTGACAGCCATGAGAGCGCGAGGAATCGGATTTGCGACGCTCACGCATGCCGCAGGAATCTCGTCGACTGGCGACGAAGCGCTCGACGCCCGCTTGCCGTTCGACGAGCCGTATCACATTCCCGCAACAACCGCTGGCGCGATCGAACACGCGCGGCGCGAAGGTGGTCGCATCGTTGCCGTCGGCACGACGGTCGTTCGCGCGTTCGAGCACGCCGCCAATCGTCACGGTCGCATCCGTGCGGGTTCAGGGCTGGCGGATCAGCGTATCGGTCCGACGACTCCGCTGCGCGTCGTCAATGCGATCCTGACTGGCGTTCACGAGCCCGGGACGAGCCATTTTCAGCTGCTGCGTGCCTTTGCGGACGACGCCACGCTCGATCGGATGCGAAGCGAAATGATCGCGCACAACTACCGGACGCACGAGTTCGGCGATTCAGTGTTCCTCGAGACGCACGAGCTGCCGTCGCACGTGCCGTGGTCCACGGATGCGACAGCCACTGATCGAATCGCCGCGTCTTGACCGGCGCCAGGAAGCCGGCATGGGCGGCGGACACGGGTTCAGCGGTAGGCAGCGGCTTGAATGCCGTACAGCTCCGCGTACTGGCCTCTTCTCGCCATCAGCTCGTCGTGGGTCCCCACTTCCACGAGACGCGCGCCATCGAGCACAACGATGAGATCGGCCATGCGAACGGTCGAAAAACGGTGGGATACGAGGACGGTGATGCGGCCGCTTTTCGGCGCATCGGCGCCGCGCGCGGCCGCGGCATACCGCTCGAAGAGCGCGTGTTCCGTCTCCGCGTCGAGCGCGGCAGTCGGCTCGTCGAGCACGAGCACGAGCGGCTCATCGCGCATGAAACCGCGCGCCAGAGCGAGCTTCTGCCACTGACCGAACGATAGCTCGACTCCGCCCGGCCACGTCGGTCCGAGTTGCGTTTCGAGGCCGGACCTGAGCCCTTCGATGACATTACTGGCGCCAGCGCGGTCGACGGCTGTCACGACAGCGACGGCGTCATCCATTCGTGGCACGTCGCCCAGACCGACCGTGTGCCCAGCACGAAATTCGAACCGGAAGAAATCCTGAAAGGCACCAGCAAGACGCGTCCGCCAATCGTTCGCCGGCAGGTGGGCCAGTGGCGTGTCGTCGATGAGGATCGACCCAGCCGAGGGCTCGTACATCTTCGACAGCAGTTTGATGAGCGTCGTCTTGCCGGCACCGTTTTCACCGACTATCGCAATGACGGCGCCTGCCGGAAGCATCACAGACACATCGTCCAGCACGGGGCGTGACGTGCCCGGATACGCAAACGACACGTGGTCGAATCGAATGCCTTTGCGCAACAGGCTCGGGACGGGTCGATCGCCGGAGGCCGCGACCGCGGCGGCATAGTCCTCGAGCCACGCGAGCCGGCGCGAACCGTCAGCCCAGAACCCGCTGAGGAATCCAATCTCGCCGACCGTGGCGCCGATGTACGCCGATAGCCGCGCGCCCGCGGCAAGCACCAGCAACACGTCGGCCGGTGGCGCACCGAGGCCTGAGGACACGAAGACGATGGCTCCGACATACGCGGACCCGAAGATCGCCCACGCCAGCACGTGCCAGGCCGCCGAGCCCCACCGCGCGGCGGCAACCGGGCCGTACCATCGTTCCCACGTCGCCCGGCGTTCGCGCACGAGTCGGTCTCCAATTCCAGTCACCCGGACCTCTTTTCCGGGCGGCGCGGTGGTGGCGATCGTGAACAGGTGCCGAGAGAGTCGGTTCGCCTGGGCTCCGCGCTCCTGTGCAGCGCGCTCGACCTTGGGTCGCCAGGTCGATGTCACAACGGTCGGGATGGCAAAGACCGCCAGCAGAAAGAGCGAGGGATGAATCGACATGAGCAGCGCGAGCGTCACACCCAGCCGCAGCATCCACCCGAGTGTGGAGAACAACGACATGTACATGTGATCGAGCACGAACACCTGATTGCGCAGCATCGACAGCCGATCGAGGTATTCGGGACGCTCCTGATGCGCGATGGTCCAGATTGACGCCTGCAACTGCGCGACGTGCGACTCGAGCGCGATCGTGACCTTGTCGCGGAAGCGTCGCTGCACGCGCGTGCTGACGGTTCGCAGAAACCACGTCGCCGCGGTGGAGATGCCGAGGCCGATCGCGGCGCCCTGCACGAGGCCGGTTCGGTGTTCCAGAACGCCTTTGCCGAGCAGCATCAGCCACAACGCAAGGAGCGCGTCCGGCAAAGCTGCGAGCTGCGACAAGAGGAACGCGGCGCCCATCAACCCGGGTTCGTGACGGTATCCCAGCTTGCACAGCCGCCACATCGACGACAGCATCGGGGGCAGCGGCTCGATCTCGGGCGCCGCGGCGGCGCGATCGCGGTCAGGAGAGGACGTCATAGGTTGCGCCCTCCTCGTCGGTCGTCACGAAACGCTGCGCCTGCAGATCGAACATCGTGCGGTAGCGTCCGCCGAGCGCCACGAGCTGGTCGTGCGTGCCGAGCTCGATGACCCGCCCGTGCTCAAGTACGCAAATCCGATCGGCGTGGCGCACCGTGGAGAAACGATGCGAAATCAGAATCGTCGTGCACTGGCGCGTGGCCGCGAGCAGGCGATCGAAGATCTCCGCTTCGCCGCGGACGTCGAGCTGCGCGGTGGGTTCGTCCAGCAGCACGACGCCGGCGCCGAGCGTGACGGCTGCGAGCGCGCGCGCGAGCGCGACGCGCTGCCATTGGCCGCCCGACAGGTCGGTGCCTCCCGTGTACCCGCGCGCCAGCACGGTGTCGAGCGCGGCCAGATCCGTCGCGCCTGCCGACTCGAGGGCCGCGCGCACGACATCATCGGGCGCACCCGCCGGCGCCACGTTGTCGCGCAGCGGCAGCTCGAGGCGAATGAAATCCTGGAACACCGCCGCGACGCGCGAGCGCCAGGACGCGAGATCCAAGTCACGAATGTCGATGCCGTCGATCTCGATCGCGCCGGCCTGCGGATCGTACAAGCGGCACAGCAGCTTGGCGATCGTCGTCTTGCCGGCGCCGTTCTGGCCGACGATGGCGAGCGAGGAACCGGCAGGAACCGCGAGGTCGAAATGCTCGAGTACTGGTGGTCCACCGGGATACTCGAACGTGAGATCCCGTAGATGGATGCCGCGTGCAGGCATGGCGTTCGCGGAGCGGCTGCCCGACTGCAGTGCGCCTGCCGGACGCATCGCCGGTTCCAAGCGCAGTACAGCGGCGACGGGCGCGGCCGCGCCGTCGAGCGCCCAGCTGAATCCGCCGAAGGCGATCATCGACACGCTGACCACGCTCTGCATGTAGACGACTGCCTCGCCGAGCGTGATGCCGCCGCTGGCGACGGAGTTGGCCAGGGACCAGAACACCACGATATTCGCAGAGACGACGAGAAGCAGGCTCCAGACGACCGGCCGCTCCCGCAGGCGTGTCGCCGCGTACTGCAGCTCGTGCAGGCGCGTGCGTCTGGCGATGAAGCGGTCGATCGTCCAGCGGCCGAGGCCGAACAACCGCAACTCTTTGCTCGCCGGCGGATCCACGGCCAGCCGGTACGCGTAGTCCGCATCACGTTGCGCGCCGCGCACCTCGTCGGTGTTGCGATCGCGCCAGACGGCGCTCTCTCGCAGCAGCCAGTGCGTCGCGAGCCACGCGCCAGCGACAACAATCGGCGCCCACCATGCGTATCGGATCAGGATCACGGCGCACGCGATGCCGCCCAGCATCTCGGTCATTCCGTTCGCGATGAAGTCCAGGGCGATAAAGAGCGGCGGTCCCGTCATCCCGAGGTCGAAATCGCGCGCAACCGTGAGGTCGCTCGTGAGTGCCGGATCCTCGAGATGCCCCATGCCGGGCGGGCGCACGCAGGCTTCCGTCAGGCGATCGTAGAGCCACGCAGCCGTGCGATCGCCGAGATTGGCGCTGAGCGCCTGGTGAATCGGGCCGAGCACCTGCAGCGATACGAAGACGATTCCGACGAGCGCGAGCGGCCAGGCGAGCGGATCGCCTTTCTGCACCGCGCCGACGAGCCAGCCCATCGCGATCGCGAAGATCGCCGGCAGAATGCCTCGAAGCACGAGGACGATCCACCAGAGCGTCGCGAGACCACTGTCGGCCTTGGGCAAGGCAGCGAAGAACTGCCACTCCTTGCGAGCCCTCAGGCGCTGAAACACGACGGCATGATAGCGCTTCGCGACGCGCGTGATGTCCGGCCGCAGCCGGGTCGTCGATAATGTCCGGCTTCAGTCGGTATCCGGCGTCAGCCTCACGCTACCCGCGCCCCAGCAAGGAGAGGAGTCCTGTCGTCAGCCACGGCACGTAGGTGATCACCAGCACGCCAAAACCGAGAATCGCCATCATCGGGAGCGCCGCGCCGCACACTTCGAGCACGGGACGCTTGAATCGGTAGGACGCCAGGAAAATATTCAGACCGACGAGCGGCGTGAGAAAACCGAGCTCGAGGTTGGCGATGAAGATGATCCCCAGATGCACCGGGTGAACGCCAAACGCGGCACCAAGCGGCACGATGAGCGGAACGACGACGACGATGGCGGCGAAGATTTCCATCAGCCAGCCGACCGCAAGCAGGAACAGGTTCAACACGAGCAGGAACGTGAGGCGCGAGGTGATGTGCCCGCGCGCCCATTCCAGCAGCTTTGCCGGCACCTGCGCGCCCACGAGATAATTCGTCAGGCCCACCGCGACGCCGAGGATGATCAGCACGCCGCCAATCACGGTGACGCACTCGCTGAAGGCGCGCAGCAGCGTGCGCGGCGTCATATCGCGATGGATGACGGCCTGCACGAACAATGCATACAGCGCCGTCAGCGCGGACGCTTCGACGGCCGTCGCCAGGCCGCTGAACATCGCGACGAGCACGAGCGCCGGCATCGCCAGTTCCCACTTCGCCTCCCACAGCGCCGCGGCCGCTTCCTTCCGGCGGAACGGATATCGGCCTGCCTTCGAGACCAGCCCCTCGCGCACGCCGTACGCGGCGACCAGGGCCGTGAGCAGGATCCCCGGCAGGATGCCGCCGATGAAGATGTCCTCGATCGGAATCTGGGCCACGACCGCGTACAAAATCAGCGGCAGCGCCGGCGGGAGCAAGAGCCCGAGCGAACCTGACGCGGTCATCAATCCGAGCGCAAAGCGTTCGCGGTAGCCGTCCCTCAGGAGCGCGGGGAACAGCACGCCGCCAAGGGCGAGAATCGTCACGCCGGAGCCGCCGGTGAACACCGTGAAGAACGAGCACAGCACTGCGCAGACAACCGCTGTTCCCCCTGGAATCCAGCCGAACCAGGCGCGGAAGACCCGCAGCAGACGCTCGGACGCCCTCCCCTCGGCCAGCAGAAATCCGGCGAGCGTGAAGAGCGGAATCGCCGGCAAGGTCGGCGACACGCTGAGCGAATAGGTCTCGATCAGGATCGTGGCCGGCGTCACGCCGTCGTGCATGAAGAGGAACGCCGCCGTGCCGCCGAGAATGGCGAAGAGCGGCGCGCCCGCCACCGCCGACGCCACGATGATGGCGAATCCAAACCAGAGCGAGTGGGATTCGAGAATGGACGGCACGCGGATGATGAGCACGCCCACGAGAAGCCCGACTGCGGCGAGGCTTCGATCGAGCCACACCGCGCGCTCCGCTGATGCGCTCGCGCTGCTCGCCGAAATTTCGCTCAGCCGTCCGGTGTTCCAGACGATGCGCAGCGCGATGAGGACGAATGTGACGGGCAGAACGATCTGCGCGACCCATGTGGGGATGTCGGCGCCGATCGTCGTACCGGCTTCGCGTTCGATCGATGTCATCTGATACCCGCCCCACGCGAGCACGATTGCCGACCACGCGCCGAATGCCGCGGCGAGAATATCCGCGGCGCGCCGCCAGGGGCCTGGCGGAATGAACGTGCCGGTGGCCAGCGCGAGCAGCTTTCCTTCGCGGGCCGCGATCGCGGCGCCGAGAAAGCCCACCCAGAGCGTCAGGTGTTGAACGACGGGACCTGACGCAGGAATGCCGCGGCCGAAGGCACGCCGCGACACGATTTCGGCAAGGGGCAGCACGACCATCGCCAGGAGCGCCAATGAACCGAGGGTGTCTTCAGCTGCCTTCGCGACTGTCAAGAGCCGCCAGCCGGCCGTCGACTTCGCTCGGGCTGACCCTGAGCCTGCCGGAGGGTCACCAGTCGCCGCGGGCGACTGATTCATTTCTTTGAAGGATTCTGCTTGCGGAATTCGTCGCGAGCCTTGACGGCCAAATCAAAGATGTCCTGCGGCACCATCTCGCCGCGCATCGTGTTCGCGAAGTTGTCAACCTGCGTGCGCCACTCCGGCCCCGTGGCTTTGGTGACGGTGAGGCCCTGCTTGACCATCACGGCCACGGCATCGGCATCCTGCTTCGGCACGTCTACCTCGAGACGCTTCTCGACGCCTGCAGCGGACTCGAGGAGCTTCGGTCGATCTGCCTCGGGAATGCTCTTCCACGCCTTGCTGGTGATGACGCTCGCGCCGACGATCGGCGCGAGGCCGATGTCGAGCATGTACGGCGTCTGCCGATACCACTGGAACATCATCGCCGCGAGCGGCGGCGTCGGCAGGCCTTCCAGCATGCCGGTCGTCAGGCCCGTCATGATGTCGGTCATCGCCATCGCGCGCGGCTCGAAGCCGTTGGCCTTGAACCACTGCACCATCTTGTCGTTGCCCGACGATGTCCAGAGCTTGATGCGCTTCAGATCGGCGACGGTCTGCACCGGCGTCTTGGTGAACACCTGCGTCCACCCGCCGGATCCCCAATTGAGGAGCACGAATCCCTTCTGCTCCATCCGCTGCCGGATGACCGGCGTGAGCTTGGCGATGACGTAGTACAGCTCGTCGTACGAGGCGAAGAAGAACGGGATGTCGAAGACGTTGAACGCCGCGTCGATGCTGCCGAGGCCGACCGCAGTGAACGATGCGGCCTGCAACGCATCGAGCCGCATTTTGCGAAGCACCATGGGCTCGTCGCCCTGCGACCCGCCGCCGTACACGATAACCGTCACGCGGCCGCCGGTGGCGGTCTTCCACTCTTCCGCCATCTGCTGCAGGTGCTTGTCCCACACGGAATTCTGCGGCACGATGGTCGCCAGCTTGATGGCCTGCGCGTAGGCGCCGTTCGCGCACGCGAGGACCGCCACGCACAGGAGCGTGCTGACGCGCGACTTCACCGTTACTGCTTCCTCTTCGCCGAGAATTCCATCATGCCCACGCCCTGGATGTCGGCCTGGCCGTTGACGATCTGATCGCCCTGGAGGGCGCCGGTCAACGTGACGTTCATGCTGCCCTGCGGCGTCTGAGCCGTTAACGTCAGCTTGATCGCGTTGCCATCGAACGTGCCGCTCACGGGCACTTCGCCCATCTGGCTCGAGAACGTTCCCGACAGCGTGCCGGCGTCGTCGGTCAGCTTGGCGCTCGCAGGGAAATCGCCTTGTGGGGTCTTGAACGTCACGTCCCATTCACCAGCCGCGCCGCCCGCACCAGAGGCTGGCGAAGGCGCCGCCCCGTTCGACGCCGCTGGGGCGGGGGCGGCCGTCGCCGTTTCTGCTCGCTTCGCGGTCCACTGTCCTTCGGCCATTCCGCCGAAGTTCGCAGTTCCCGTAATCGACTCGCCTTCGACCTTGCCGTTCATGGTGATGTCGATCATCTGACCCTGGAACGGAAGCGTGTAGTTGAACTTCAGATCGTTGCCGTTGATCGTGCCTTCAAACGGCAACTCGCCCATCTGGGTCTTGAATACCCCTTTCACCTTGTCGCCGTCCTGGGTAAGCGTGACTTTGAGGCTATTGGTGCCCTGCGGTGACGTGATGGACACATCCCAGTCGCCGGTCACGCTCGTTTGGGCAGACGCGGAGGTCGCAAGCAGCAGCGCCAGCGACGCGAACAGAATCCCTGCACGATTCATACGCCAACTCCTGGTTTCCAATCCCGATCCGAACCCCAGTCCCGAATGCCCAATCCCTGACCCCTAACCCCTGTCCTCAAGGATTCCTGGAGACTCGTCGTGCGCTCAACGAGCCTTCGCCGATATTGCCGAGCCGGGCGATGCCTTCGATCGTTTCTCCAGCGACGGTGCCCTTCATGACGATTTCCAATTGCTCGCCGTCTTCGGGGACGACCCAGCTCACGGTGATCTGATTGCCCTCGATCGAGCCCTTCGCCGGGAACTCTCCGTACTCATCGACTACGCGACCGGTGAGTGTACGTCCGTTCTGGTTAATCGTCATGTTGACGGCGTGATCGCCCGAAGGCGAGACGAACTCGACACGCCAGTTGCCCGCAACGTCGGCCTGGGCCAAGGCCGCCGTGGTCGTGATGCCGAACATGAGTACAAACGACGCCAACAGACGCATTTTTCAGGAAACGCCAGGTCCGGTTCAGGCACCCGCTAGTCTACTACTCGTTGAGGGCCTCGAGCTTGGAGGATCACGGTTCGGCGGAGATTCGTCGAAATGCTCGAGACGCCCGGTCGTGCCGCATGATGGCGCCACGGCTTCCGTGAGGCGCACATGAGAGCTGAGCCGCGGGCGTACGGAGGCGAGTCCCGAAGCGCTCGGCATGTCGATGGCGCGATGGCGACCGCCGCGGCAAATCCGTGACCGCTCGGGTCGAACAGATAAATGGCCCCGCCGGTCGTGCCGGCGCCGAGATTTCGTCGAATGAGGGCCGATGATGACGACGATTCCGCCCGCCCTGTTATTCGCAGGCCTGATCGCCGACACTTCCACTACTGCTGTCGAGGACGGATTTGAAGATCGATAATCGTTGCTATCATGATCGTCATGAGCACAGGTTATCGATTCGCGATCGCGTTCGGGATCGCCGGTGCGTCGATCGTGGCCGCAGGCTGCGGTGGCGACACGCCGAAGACGACCACGGCCGCCCCGGCTGCTCCAGCGGCACTGGCGCCGAAACCGGCGGTTCGTGTGTACGTCACCAACGAAGCGTCCGGCGATCTGTCGGTGATCGACGCGGCAACGCAAACCCTGATTGTAACCTCACCACTCGGCAAGCGGCCGCGTGGCATCAAAGCGAGTCCTGACGGCAAATCGTTGTACGTGGCGCTGAGCGGGTCGCCCAATGCGGGGCCTGGTGTCGATCCGAAAACGCTGCCGCCCCCGGATCGAAGCGCAGACGGCATCGGCGAAGTGGACGCCGACACCTATAAGGTGAAGCGCGTCATCCACGCCGGCGCCGATCCCGAGCAACTCGATATCAGCGCCGACGGCAGACGGATGTACGTCGCGAACGAAGATGCCGCGCAGGCGAGCATCGTCGATATCGAGTCGGGCGGCATCGTCGCCACCGTGAAGGTCGGCGAGGAACCCGAGGGTGTCGCGATTCGTCCTGACGGCAAGATCGTGTACGTGACGAGCGAGGACGACGGCGCCGTATTTGCCATCGATACGTCCACCGCCAAGGTCGTCAAGCGAATTCCTGTCGGTCACCGTCCGCGGGCGATCGGCTTTCTGCCTGACGGCTCACGCGCCTACGTGTCGCTCGAGAACGACGGCGCAATCGCTCTCGTGGACGCGCAGCAGCATCGCTTCATCAAGCTGATACAGCTCGAAGGTCAGGGCAACACACCCAAGCCGCGACCCATGGGGATTACCGTCCGCCCCGACGGCTCGATGGTGTACGTGACGACCGGATCGTTCGGCAATCTGTTTTTCATCAACCCCGCTACCAACGCCGGGAACGACTCAATCGCCGTCGGGCAGCGTCCGTGGGGCGTGGCATTGCTTCCGGATCACAAGTTCGCCTACACGGCGAACGGCCCGTCGAACGACGTGTCGGTCGTCGATCTCGCGACGAAGCAGGTGGTGAAGAAAATTCCGGTCGGGCAACGGCCGTGGGGGATAGCGGTAATCGGAAAGTAACAACCGTTCGTCGTTCGAGGTTCGGGGTTCGGGGTTCTACGTTCGGGTTCGTAGTTCTAGATGTTCAGGCCTCTGGTTACCACCGGCTTCCTCGGAGTGTGCACGATCACTTCTGTGGCGCGTCTGTGAGATTGTTAACCTTGGTGCGTATCACAGAGAGCAGCCATAAGAGGACGGTCCGCCAACGCTACGAGGAGTACGGTAGTGTCTTGAGTCTGGGAAAAATAGAAAGCGTGTCATCATCCGGCGCAGTTGTTAACGAGCAGCTGCGCCCGCTTGACGGCGGGTGCCGGAGGATGACGCTATAGCCGAAGGATAGCAGGAAGGTCTCGAGCGAAGAAGCCATCGGTGTAGAGAAGGCGACGACCCTGGAAACGCTCATTCGGCGACGGGCGCGAGGGTTGATTGATGCGATCGTCGAAGAGGAATTGGAAGCGGCGCTGGGGGCGGCGGAATCCAAGCTCCGGAATCTCGAGGCCAAGGCGCCGGTGCGCCTGCGCGAGGAGCTCGCCGAAGAGTATCGCGGATGATCTACGCCGAGAGCCGAACGCTCGTCGTGAAGCTCCGGAAGATCGCTGGCTGGCAGGAGATGGCACGCGTCGCGAAAGCCGCGTAACACAATGGCTCAGAACCGGCTCATGGCGCGCTCACACTTTTCCACCACTTGACAGACACGACCAGGAGTACTGACGCCAGAAACTATTTCTCCAGAACCGGACGCGCGCGAAGTGTCGTCATGATGGAGTCAACGGCCGCCGCCACAGTTATATTCTTGAATTCCTCGGCGAAGTCGGTACGTGCAGCTAACGGCATTAATTTCTCATCGATGATCTCGAATACTCCATAGAAATTGCCGGCAATCAGATACTTGTCGCCAGCGCGCTCTAGCAGAAACAGGGCACGATTTCCGCTTTGCAGCGGTGGGAGGGCCGGCTCGCTTTGAGTGAATTTCGTACCGTTTACTATCAGTGTTCCGCCGCGCTGGGTCACTGTGACAGTTGGCATTCTTCCGGGTGTCGACGCACCCATCATGTGTGCTTGAAAAATAAACGTCGGGTCGGTGAGCGGATAATCTGTAAAGACTTCCCGCTGATCGTCGAAGAGATAGCTTCGCGGTTCGCCCAGCGTTCCTATGACGACAGTATCGGTCGTCCGGAGCAATGCCGCGACGGTCGGTGTCGGCCCTGAAGGAACCGTAGAAACACTACCGACAGCGCCCTTTGCGATTGCCGCGGGTATGGTTTCGGGTTGCGCATGCGCAACGAGCGATAGCATTGCGATTGCGAGAAGAACTAGCGCCCGTATGTGACATTTAGTGTGGTCCATGATCCGTTTCCTCTAAAAACCGCACGTAACTCTGCTCTGGCCGCCGTACACAGTATTGTTAACTGGTAGGTAGTCATTAATCGACACGGCCGATAGGGGGTTGGCCGTCGGATTACAATAGAAATTCGGCTGCATCACAGCAGAGTTTCCAGTCGTATCGCAAGCGGACGTCACACTGTAGTCGTCCATCCCCAACGAATGACCAAGTTCGTGAGCGAAAGTTCTCTGCAAGCTCGCCGAACTCCAAGTCCTCCACCCACTGTCAATTTGAAGGAAGCGATTCGCAACGAAGCCTCCATTACTGTCTGTGAACGAATTGGGAGTCCAGCCGCAGGAACCCAGCATTGACACGGGTTGAACAGTAATACAATCGGGACCACTTCCACACGAAGAACTGACCCGCTGAAATTCGACCCCGGTGGCAGTGACTTTCGTGTTCCAATCATTGATGGCACCATCCAATGCCGTGCCTGCCGCTGATAATGTGTTGGGATCAAGAAAAATCTGGACCTTGTTTGGAGGTGTAAGCGGTGTTAAATGCGCGATGTTCCCATTAGAAGTCGTCTCATAAACACCGCAGCAGGATGAGGCAACAGGCGAGGTGCAACATTCCCAGAAAGTTCTCTGCGTGACGCTCGTAACGCACGACGACGCGTCGGTAGTTCTGAAGCCACGCGAATAGCCGTTCCACTTTCCACCGCCGCCGGTATCGACGAAGCGGTCGGCCATCCTGCGTCTTACGCTTGCGGTCGCGTCGGTGAGGAGCAATCAGCTCGATGCCACGCTGTGCCAGTTCGGCATCGAGTTGGTCTGACTCGTAAGCGGCATCCCCAACGAGGTGCTCTGGTCTCTTCAGCACCAGCCTCTGTGCGATGGTGGCCTTGACCAACGTGACTTCATGTGGCGTGGCGCTCTCGACGTGCACAGCCACCGAAAGGCCATGGCGGTCCGCGATCGCCATGATTTTCGTCCCTTGCCGCGTTTCGTCTTCCCGACACAGTTCCCTCCCTTCTTGGCGGGTGCGAAAGTGCCGTCAATGAATGCCTCCTGCACGTCAAGGTAGCCCTCGTCGTGGAGCGCTTCGGCAACGAGGGAGAGGATGTCCTTCAACACTCCGGACCGAACCCATTGTTGAAAACGCCGATGGCAGGTCTGGTACGACGGGTAGCGGTCTGGCAGATCCGCCCATGGGGCGCCAGTCCTCAGGATCCACAAGATGCCATTGAGCACCGCACGGTTCTCCCGCCACGGGCGCCCTCGCCCGTCTTTGCGACGCCCCAACTTGGGCAAGAAAGGCCCAATGAGAACCCATTGCCCGTCCGTGAGGTCACGGGAATGAGACGCAGCAGGAAGGGGCATCCAGCCAGGATGCCTTTGTCGCCATCCGGCTATTGGCGCCGACGAGCCTTCAGTAGCCGTAACGGCGTTAGGACCAAGCCGCTGGCGCGGCGGACGCTACGCGTGAGGCACGCTCGACCTGCTGGGTAGCGTACGGGTCACAGGAGGTGTCTTGTGACCCATTGTCGCCAGGTGATGCTGGAGGAACTCCAGCGC
>JBKPDW010000419.1:0-16446 GCA_046728115.1 Acidobacteriota bacterium
GCGCGGGCCTTTCACCCCTCGACCCGGCTCAGGGGATCTGAGCGAAGGCGGAGGTCAGGCGAGCGTGTCATATGTTGAAGAAGAATTCAGGAATCGCCACGATGTACTTCAGGTTGAAGATCCATCGCGCCAGCATCTTCATTGGCAGCGACATCATGCTCAGGAACAAGGCCACCGTCACGTAGTAGCGCGGGGCGCCCAGCTTCTCGTAGAACGTCTTGAACACGCTCTTCGCCAACACGACCGGCAGCGCAAAGACGTAGAACAGCACGAGCACGATCCCGAAGATCTCCCGCACGAACCAATTGGTCGGCAGCCCGGTTCTGAATCCACGGACCCAGATGTATTCCGACAGGTTGACGTTGGTGAGGGCGGCCAGCTTGTGGATGTCCCAGTACTCGAACGGTCCGAAGAAGTTCCAGTTTGGCCCGCGCAAGAACGTGCCGAGCACGATCAGCGAAGCCCAGAGGACGACGAACCCGAACAGGAAGATCGTAACTTCCGCTTTGCGTTCCGAGAACGTGTAGTAGCCGTTCCCCTTCGGGTTGCGATCGATGTAGGGGATACAGATCAGGCCGGCGATGATCAACCCGGGCAGCACGACGCCAGCAAGCCACGGGTCGAAGTACACGAGCATCTCCTGGAGACCCAGGAAGTACCACGGCGCCTTTGACGGGTTGGGCGTGTTCGCGGGATTCGCCGGCTGTTCCAGCGGCGCCTTGAGCAGAATCGACCACGCAATCAGGACCACCGAAAAGATGATCAACGAGATGAGTTCGGTGTAGACGAGATCCGGCCAGACCCAGACGCGGTCGGATTCCGCCTTTTCAATCGGTCCCTGACCGGCGGCGATCCGCCGATCGTTGAGGACCGCCTCCCGCATCGCGTACCACGTGAAGAAGACGAGCAGGAAGATCAGGCCCACGATAGGCACGTTGTCCGGCTTGGTGACGATCAGCTTGAAGTTCGGATCGAAGATGCCGAACACGAAGAACAGTCCCAGGAACCCGACCATTCCGTAGCCGACCCTGTTCGACGCCAGCTGTTCGCGCTTCCACACCAGTATCACGAGCCCGAGACACGCCAGAGCGAAGAAATATCGCGGATCGGCTATGGCGTTGATGGCGCCCTTCAAGAAGCCCATGTCTGCTCCAGATACGTAAAGTCAAAACTTAGAAGTTAGAACTTAAAACCCGGATGCTCTGCTTCAAGTTTTAACCTTTCAGTTTCTAACTTCTAACTTTAGAGAGGCCCGCTTATTCCGCCGTCTTTCCTCACGCGCCAGAAGTGCACCGCCATCAGCACCGCGATTCCGAGCGGCAGGCCGACACAGTGCAGCACATAAAACCGCAGCAACGCGCCCTCGCCCACGAACGTTCCGCCCAGCAAGGCAAACCGCGCATCGTCGGCCGCGTGAATCAGCGGCACATCGCCCAGACGGAGCAGCTGCGCGCCGGGGCCTTCGTGCCCGAGGAACGGTGTCGCGCGCGCCATGTTGGATCCGACCGTGATGGCCCAGATGGCCAGCTGATCCCACGGCAGCAGGTAGCCGGTGAACGACAGCAGCAGCGTGAGGACCAGCATGATGACGCCGATCGACCAGTTGAATTCGCGCGGCGGCTTGTACGAACCGGTCATGAACACGCGGAACATGTGCAGCCACACGGTGATGACCATCGCGTGCGCGCCCCATCGGTGCATCTCGCGCATGATGCCGAGCGGCACGTGCTCGCGCAGGCCGACGATGTCGGTGTACGCGTACTCCAGCGTGGGCCGGTAGTAGAACATCAGGAGCAGGCCGGTGAACGTGAGGCTGAGGAAGAGGAAGAAGCTCAACCCGCCCATGCACCACGTGTAGCGCAGCTTCACGCCAGACTTGCGGAGCCGCACCGGGTGCAGGTGCAGGAACACGTTCGACAGCATCACCAGCACGCGGTTGCGATCGTTGTCGGGCCGCCCGTGCCGAAAGATCGATGTCCACGCCTGCGTTTCGGTCAGCCAGTTCCAAAGCCTCGTGCCGAGGCCTTCTTTCGGGGCTACTGTTTTGGTGTCAGCCATATGTACATTTGAGTATGTAAGGATCTGAGGATGTGAGGAGCTGAGCATGTAAGGATCTGAGGATGTAAGGATCTGAGGATGTAAGGAATTGAGGATGTAGGGATGTGAGGATGTAGGGATGTGAGGATTCGAAAGCGTCGACGTGAATTCAAATCCTCGAGTACATCCTCACATCCTCAAAACTCTCACATCCTCAAATTCTCAGATCCTCAGATTCTCACATTCTCAACTCGTCAGATCCTCACATTCTCACATCCTCAGATCTTCACTTCTTCATATCCTCACATCCTCACATCCTTAAATCCTCACATCCTTAAATCCCTTAGATCCTCCGATATCACGCTTTCAGAAACGCCTCCGGATCCGCCCACTGCCCCAACTCGTACTGAAACTTCCGCGATTTGTCGATCAGCAACTGTCCGTCATCGGCCAACACCACCCGCGCGCGCTCGAGCGGCCGCGGCGCCGGGCCTTCGAAGTTGATGCCCGTCAGCCGGAATCCGCTGCCATGACACGGGCACTTGAACTTGTTTTCCGCCGACAGGTAGTTCGGCGTGCAGCCCAAGTGCGTGCACGTGCTGATGATCGCGTAAAAGCCGCTCGCATGGGCGACGATATCGTCAGGGGTACGCACCAGCCAGATGCCGAACTTCTCCTTCCAGCGCTCGTCCACGCCCATGCCGTATTCGTTCGGGAACCCTGCCTTGAACTGCTGCGGCGGTTCGTTGAGCACGTTGGGGAACATGAACCGCCCCGTGGCCGCCAGCGCCGCCGCCGATGCCGCCGAAAACGCTCCCCATGCCAGGCCCATCCATGCGCGGCGTGTGAGCAGCGGCGATGTGTCGTCGGCATCGCGGGTCGCCGCCGCGGCGGCTGCCGGCGTCTTCGCCCCGCCGATCGAAGCTGCGGTCGTCGTTTTTCCCGCCAGATCGGGAATCGGCGCAGCGGGGGGGCGCGGGGCGGCCGGCTTCGCCGCGTGCGCGGCGGCTGCCGGAGCTGGCTTCGCCGGCGCCGCACCCGTGGCCACCGCGGCTGCCGCTGTCGCCGGCGCACCGCCGCCAGGGACCGGTTTGTGCTGCGGCGTTGCAGCCGGATTCGCGCCAGTTGGCGGAGCGCTCGGAAGGTCGGGCGTTGATTCGTCTGCCATGCTGCCTCAATTCAGTTGGTGAATTGGCGAGTTGGTGAGTTGGCCATTGAACGGGCTCCCGATTCTCCAGCTCTCCAATTCGCTAACTCACCAACTACCCTATTACTTTCAAGGCTTCTATTGCTGCTTGTCGTACCTTCATGCTCTTGTCCTGCCGACTCAGACTCTGGATCGAACCCTTCAACGAGTCGTCTTTCAGAGACGCCGCCGCGCGAAGCCCGCTGATCATGACATCGGCGACCGGGTCCACGTCCTCGTCCTGCCGCACATCACGTTTGACGGTCTGTTCGACGTACTCCCGATCGAGCATCTGCTTCAATACCGGCACGCCCTCGTGTCTGCCATGTCGAGCCAGCGCGACCGCTGCGTTCCATCGAACGTCAGCGACCGCGTCTTGAAGCGCCGTTCGCAAGGTCGTCACCTGCGCGTCTCCCGGAAGCGCACCAAGCGCGTACACGACCATCTTGCGGATGCCGCCGTCCGAGTCCTGCGCAGTATAGAGGGGAATGAGCCGCGGCACGACGGCCGGGTCGCCGGATGAGCCCAGCGCCCAGATCACGCTGATGCGCGTTTCGCTGTCCGGATCGTCGAGCGCGTTGGTGAGATCCGAAACGGCCTCCGGCGGCAGCGGCGGATCCAGCCGTCCAAGAGCCAGCGCGAGATAGCGCCGCACCTGCTGATCGCCTTGCGACTCCCGAAACGCTTTGACAATCGCCGGCGCCAGTGTTCTGTCGGCTCTGACTTTCGGGTCCGCCATCAGGCGCGACAGCTCGTACGCCGCAGGCCACCGCCGCGACGATCCACCGTTGCGGATTTCGGCCAGATAGTCCTGCGGCCGTCGGTCATCGGCGAGCAGCGAACGAAACCCGACATACACGCTGATGGCGGTCGCAACGACCACCAAGGGGATCAGAAAAAATTGAACGGCGAGAGCCGGCGCAGCGATCAGCGGGTTCCGAGTCGCGTGTTCGCGCTCGATCAGTTTGTCCATTTAATCAGGGGAAGAATCGAGCACGTTCTGCAATTTCACAAGCGCTGCAAGTTTTACTACGTGGGCGCTTTACCGGTCAAGCCACGCCTCTATTCTACTTCCGAACGCCGCGCGTCCAGTTGAGCACGGCCGTCAGCGGCTGCTGGTTGGCCGGCAGCGGAACGGCCGCCAGAAATCTGGTGCCGTCGACCGAGATGTCATAGTCCGCCCAGCCGGCGTTCTCCCTCACGTTGTCCCATTTCGTGGCGCGCTTGACGGCAAACAGACGCTGCGGCGCGCCGAATCTCAGCGACGGAGCGGTCTGGATGGGTACCGACACCAGATGGAGATCGGCGGTGAGGTAGAAGAGCTCGCGCCCGTTGCGGCTCCAGCGCGGAAGGGATCCGCCATCGGGAGAAACCAGCACCTTCTCCCCCGTCATCGGAAACGGCGAGAGGTACACCTCGTATCGGCCGGATTCGTCCGAGGCGAATGCGATGTAGCGTCCATCCGGCGAGAACCGGACCCACGCCTCATCGAACGGCGTCTCCAGCAGCGGCGCCGGCACGCCAGACCCATTCATCGGCAGCGCCCAGATGTCGAAATTGCCTCGAGGCGTCCGCTGTGTAAACACGAACGTCTTCCCGTCCGGCGATACGTCCTCCGTCAGCTGGAAACCCGGCGCCGGCAGGATTTCTTGCTCCTTGCGGGTGATCAGATCCTTTCGAAAGAGATGCGGCGGCGCGCCGGCGGAGAACATGGCGGCGGACGCGCCAGGAAGCCAGACACCTCCGACTTCACTCAACCGATCCGAGGTGAGACGTTGTTCGACACCGCGATCGACATCGAACAGCCAGAGGTCGTAGGTGCCGGTACTCGACTCGGCGCGATCGAAGAGCACTTGGCGGCCGTCCGGTGAGATTCTGACGCTAGCATGGCTGGCGAGCGTCCCGATGCCGCCGACTTCGTGCCCCGCGCGATCGATCCACACGAGCCGCCCTAGTTCCGCGTGCGGCTGGTACACGAGCACGCCGTTGTCAGATGCGGTGAACGTCGCCGCACCGGTACACCTGGCCCATGCCGCCTGCCCCGAGCGGAACTTCAATCTCGTACGGCCCGAGGCGCATGCCGGGAGTCACAGACATGGCGAAGTCGAGGAGCCCGTGGCCCGCGGACCGAGAATTTGGAATGGACCGACCCGCGCGCCGGTCGTGAGGTTCACGGCAAGAGCTTACACAATTGGTGAGCTGGTTCGCCGGCATCCCGACTTGCTACCGGTCAACTCATGGCGACTGCGAATGGGAAGGCGGCGTCTGGCATCCCTACGTGACGGGTGTAGATCGTCTATCGCGCCGCGCCGACGATTTCGTCCGTGGAGACGGGTTTCAGGAATGGCATCATCTGCCGCAGTCGGACGCCCACCTGCTCGATGATCTGATCGCGCTCGGCCTGCCGCATCTTGTTGAACCAGGGACGGCCTGTTTCGTTTTCGGCGATCCATTTCTTCGCATACGTACCGTTCTGAATCTCGCTCAACATCCGCTTCATTTCCTGTCGAGTCGCCTCAGTCACGATTCGCGGCCCGCCGGTGTAATCGCCGTGCTCAGCCGTGTCACTTACCGAGTAGCGCATGTAGTTCAAGCCACCCTGATAAATCAGATCGACGATCAACTTCAGCTCGTGCAGGCACTCGAAGTACGCAATCTCCGGCTGATAGCCGGCTTCGACCAGGGTTTCGAACCCGGCTTTGATCAACGCGCTGACACCGCCGCACAAGACGGCCTGCTCGCCGAACAGATCCGTTTCCGTTTCCTCCGCAAACGTCGTCTCGATGACGCCGGCGCGTGTGACCCCGATGCCCTTGGCGTACGACAGCGTGAGAGAGCGCGCGCGGCCCGTCGCATCCTGATGAATGGCGAACAACGCCGGCGTTCCGGCGCCCTCCGCGAACAGCTCGCGGACACGATGACCTGGCGACTTCGGCGCGACCATCGCGACATCGACGTCGGGGCGCACCGTGATCGTTCCGAACCGGATGTTGAACCCGTGCGCGAACATCAGCATGTCGCCGGCAGCCAGATTCGGCTCGATCTCCTGCCGGTACACCGCGCCCTGGGCCGTATCGGGAATGAGGATCATCACGACGTCGGCCCACTTCGCCACGTCGCCGACGGCGCCGACCGTCAATCCCGCCCCTTCCGCCTTCGCGCGCGATCGGCTCGCAGCCGGTAGCCCGACGCGCACCTCCACTCCGCTGTCACGCAGATTCAACGCGTGGGCGTGGCCCTGCGATCCGTAGCCGACGATCGCGACTTTGCGTCCGCGGATCAGCGACAGGTCGGCGTCGTTGTCGTAGTACATCGTTGCCATAGTGGAAAGCCTCGCAATTCGTGATAGTACGACCTGGCGGTTCGCCGTTTGGTGACGTCATCGGTTGGCGCGAACTCACCAACTGTCCAAACCGCGCGAGCAATTCTCTGCATCTACACCGAGCAATTACTTACATCCGTCCGCACGTCCGGACCGGCTGGTCGCGCGGATGCGGTGCGTTTCGCAAGCGTCGTGATGCCACGCGCCATCGAGACGCGCCCGGTTCGCACCATTTCGACGACGCCGTACGGTCGCAACACTTCGAGGAGGCTGTCGATCTTGTCTTCCGTCCCCGTCGTTTCGATGACCAGCGACTCCGGGCTGACGTCGACAATGCGTGCGCGATAGACGTCGACGAGTTGCATCACCTGCGTACGCGCGTCGCCCGTCGCCGCCACCTTGATCAGCGCGAGGTCGCGCGCGATCGACGGAGCCACGGTGATGTTATCGACGCGCCGCACGGGAACGAGCTTGTAGAGATGTGCCTCCAACCGTCGCGCGCCGTATTCGTCGGTATCCACCACGACTGTCATGCGGGACACGCCTTCGGTCTCGGTATGCCCGACCGTGAGCGACTCGATGTTGAACGCCCGCCGCCGGAAGAGCGACGAAACGCGGTTCAGCACGCCAGGCTTGTTGTCGACGTAAATCGCGAATGTATGCAGCATGATTTCGCGTCCTACATGCAACCACGAAGGCACGAAGACACGAAGCTCATGTCAGGGAAATCGATCGTTTTCGTGACTCCGCGGCTTCGTGGTTGCATTTGTTCTAATCTGCAGCAGTCTCGACAATCGGCGACGGCCGCCGGATCATCTTGTGCAGGTCGGCCCCGGCGGGCACCATCGGGTATACCGAATCTTCCTGCTCGACCTTGAAGTCGATCAGCGCCGCACGCTTCTGGCGGCGCGCGGCCTGCACGGCTCCCGCCACTTCCGCGCGCCTGGTCACCGTGGTGGCGGCGATCCCGAAGGCTTCGGCAAGCTTCGCAAAATCAGGGTTGACCAGCGGCGTCGCGGCATAACGCTTGTCGTAGAAGAACTCCTGCCACTGTCGGACCATTCCGAGATAGCCGTTGTTGATGATCGCGATGTTGACGTCGAGGTTTTCCTGCGTAATCGTCGCGAGCTCCGCCATCGTCATCTGGAAGCCGCCGTCGCCGACGACCACCCACACTTCGGCATCCGGACACGCGACCTTGGCGCCGATCGCCGCGGGCACAGCAAATCCCATCGTGCCCAGGCCGCCGGACGTGATGAGCGATCGCGATCGGCTGTGCTTGTAGTACTGCGCTTCCCACATCTGGTGCTGGCCCACGTCGGTGACGACCACTGCATCCCCCTCGGTGGCGTGCCACAGGTCGTTGATCACGTGCGCGGCGTAGAGGTGGCCATCGTCCGGCAGGTTCTGGATGTCGCGCACGGCCACTTCGCCTTTGCTCGCATCGATCCGCGAGAGCCACGCCGAACGATCGCGCCGTTCGATCTGCGGCAGCCATTCGTCGAGCGCCGCGCGCAGGTCTTTGGCGATCGCAACGTCGACGCGGACGTTCTTGTTCAGCTCGGCCCGATCGATGTCCACGTGGATCTTGCGCGCGGTCGGCGCGTACGTCCGCAGGTTGCCGGTCACGCGATCGTCGAAGCGCATGCCGAGCGCGATGAGGAGATCGGCCTCCTGGATGGCGTGATTCACCCATGCCTCGCCGTGCATGCCCATCATGCCGAGATTGAGCGGATGCGACGCCGCGACGCCGCCGATGCCGAGCAGGGTGACCGCAATTGGAATCTGGGCCCGCTCCGCGAGGTCGAGGATCTGGGCTTCAGCGCCCGACTGGATGACGCCGTGGCCCGCGAGAATCAGCGGCCGTTCCGCGGCGTTGATCAATTCGATCGCGTCCCGCGCATCGCCGTCACCGGGCAGCGCATCATCGTACGCCTCCGTCAGACTCGGTGCGGCGGCGTCCCAGTCGACTTCGCAGCTGCTTTGCTGCGCGTCCTTCGTGATGTCCACGAGCACCGGTCCGGGCCGTCCGGATCGCGCGACGGCAAAGGCTTCGAGAACAGCCGGAGCGATATCGGCCGCACTGGTGACGAGGTAGTTGTGCTTGGTGATCGGCAGCGTGATCCCGGTGATGTCGGTTTCCTGAAACGCATCGGATCCGATCAGCTTGCTCCCCACCTGACCGGTGATGCAGACGATCGGTGAGGAGTCCATCATCGCCGTCGCGATGCCTGTCACCATGTTGGTGGCGCCCGGGCCGGAGGTCGCGATCGCCACGCCGACGCGACCGCTGGCGCGAGCGTACCCGTCGGCCATGTGCGTCGCCCCCTGCTCGTGACGCACAAGGATGTGCCGGATCGGATAGCCGAGCATCGCGTCATACGCGGGGAGGATGGCACCGCCCGGGTAACCGAACACGTCGGTCACACCTTCACGGACCAGGGACTCCCAAAGGATTTGAGCGCCTGTCAGCTTCATGAAATCCTCGACATAGTCATTTCAAATTCAGAGTTCAGACTTCAGAATTGTGAATTCAATCTCCACTCTGCACCCTGAACCGCCATCATCCAGTAACTGCGCCAGTCGCCGCTGACGACACCAGTTTGGCGTATTTCGCCAGCACACCTGTCGTGTACCGAGGCGCGAGGCCTTTCCAGCCCGCCAGGCGCCTCTGCAACTCGCCCGCCGGCACGTTGACGTCGATAGCTCGTGAACCCACGTCGATCAGTATTTCGTCACCATCCTGCACGGCCGCTATGGGCCCGCCCCGCGACGCCTCGGGGGCGACGTGGCCGACCATGAACCCCCGGGTGGCCCCCGAGAATCGGCCGTCCGTCACCAGCGCCACCGAATCGCCCAGACCCGCGCCGACAATCGCCCCTGTGACCGCGAGCATTTCGCGCATACCCGGACCTCCGCTCGGGCCCTCGTAACGAATCACCACCACGTCACCCGGCTGGATCGCGCGGCGCTGCACCGCGTCGAACGCAGCCTCCTCGCTGTCAAAGACGCGTGCCGGTCCTCGATGCTGCAGTCGATCGGCCCCCGACACTTTCATCACGCCGCCTTCCGGCGCCAGACTGCCGCGCAGAATGACCAGGCCGCCGCTCGGCTTCAGCGGACGGTCGATCGGGCGCACAACCTGCTGCCCTGCTGTCTCGACCGCGGCGCTCGCCTCTTCGGCAAGCGTGCGTCCCGTGACCGTCCGCTCCGACCCGTTGAGAGCGCCGGCTTCGACGAGACGCCGCGCAACAAGGGCGCTTCCACCAGCCGCGTGGAGATCCGTCGCGACGAAGCGTCCCGAGGGTTTCAGGTCGGCAAGCAGCGGCACGCGCGCGCTGATGCGATCGAAATCAGCGAGCGCCAGGTCAATGTCCGCCTCGCGCGCAATCGCCATCAGGTGCAGCACCGCATTGGTCGATCCGCCCGTCGTCGCCACCGAGGCGATCGCGTTCTCGAGCGATGCGCGTGTCACGATGTCGCGAGGTTTCAGGCCGCTGCGTACGAGGGCCATCACCCGCTCCCCGGCCGTGCGCGCCACCTCCGCCTTGCGGGGATCGTTGGCCGGCACGCTGCCACTGCCAAGCGCCGCAAGGCCAAGAAACTCGGTGGCGATCGCCATCGTGTTCGCCGTGAATTGCCCGCCGCAGGCTCCAGCTCCGGGGCAGGCCGAGCCTTCGAGCGCGCCCAGTTCTGCGTCGCTCAACCGGCCTGCCGCGTGCGCCCCGACCGCTTCGAAGACGTCCTGGATGGTGACGTCATGGCCGTTCCACGTCCCCGGCGCGATCGATCCCCCGTAGAGCACGAGGCCAGGCACGTTCAGACGCGCGAGCGCCATCGATGCGGCGGGAATCGTCTTGTCGCAGCCGACCAGAACCACGAGACCGTCAAACCCGTTGCCGCGCGTCACCAGCTCGATCGAATCGGCGATGACCTCGCGGCTGACGAGCGATGCGCGCATCCCCTCCGTACCCATCGTGATGCCGTCGGAGATGGAAACGGTGTTGAACTCCATCGGCGTCCCGCCGGCGGCGCGAATCCCTTCCTTGACGTGAGCCGCGAGCTCGCGCAGGTGGTAGTTGCACGGGCCGATTTCAATCCACGTGTTGGCAACGCCGATGAGCGGCTTCTTCAGATCGGCATCCGAAAAGCCCACGGCTTTGAGCATCGCTCGCGCCGGCGCGCGCGAGGGCCCGGTCGTCAGCGGATTGGTTCGATCCGTCACGAGACCACCTCGAACGGATCCGGCAACCAGCCTTCGTGACTCTTCCAGCTGGCGTACGACCCGAGCGTGCGCAGCATCGGGGCGAACTCCGCGAGATGGCCCAGCGCGCGCGCACACATCAGCTCGTCACGCGCCGCCGCGAGATCCACATAGAACAGGTACTCCCACGGTCGGCCAGGAATCGGCCGCGACTCGAGCTTGGTCAGATCCACGCCGCGGAGCGCGAACACGCTCAACGCCTTGAACAATGCGCCGGGCTCGTTCGTCAGCGTGAACACGATGCTCGTCTTGTCGGCGACGGCGTTCTTCAAGGGTCGCCGCCCGATGACGAGAAACCGCGTGATGTTGTCGTCGAAATCCTGGATGGACGACGCGAGCGACGTGAGCCCGAAGACTTCGCCCGCGCGGGCCGACGCAATCGCCGCCGACCCGGTCGATCCCGCATCGGCCACCATCTTGGCGCTGCCCGCCGTGTCGTAGGTGGCGATAATCTCCACGCCGCTGAGGGTCCGGAGAAACCGCTCGCACTGAGCGAGGCCCTGTGGATGCGAGTAGACGCGCTCCAGTCCCGCGAGCGTCGCGCCCGGGAGAGCCAGCAGATGATGGACAACCGGCAGTTCAACTTCCGCCACGATCGGCAACTCGTGAGCCAGCATCAGATCGTAGTTGCGATGGATGCTGCCGCCGATCGAGTTTTCAATCGGCAGGACCCCGTGCGAGGCGGGACCTGCGTCGACAGTATCGAACACCTCTTCGAAGCTCTTGCACGGAATCAGCTGCGCGTCGTGATCGACCCGCCGTGCCGCCGCTTCACTGAACGCGCCCGGCTCGCCCTGATATGCGATCTTCATAGCGATCCTCGATCGCGACCGAAACGGGTCGCGTTACATCCTGTCTGACGCCGAACTTGAACGGCCGCGCTCCGTTTGTGGCCGTACGTCAAAAGGGCCGTCACTTTGCGGTGACGGCCCTGGAAAACGCTTGCGAGGCGGACCCGTCAACCGCTGGCGCTCGCGCGCCCAATAAAGACGACCCGAACGGGAAACGACGCCATCGCAGCCTGCATTGTAACCAGTCGCCTGGGCTAGAAGTCAAATTAATAATCTTTACTGGATCATAATATCTGCCGTCGCCTCAGTCCGACGTCGCTTCAAATCTGAACTCTGAAATCTGAACTCTGAAATGCCTCTCTGCCCCGGTTCACGCACGGAGGTCAGATCTTCGGCAGCGTGACCCCTCGCTGCGCCTGGTACTTGCCCCGCTTGTCTTTGTAGGATCGCGCGCACGCCTCGTCGGCCTGGAAGAAGAGCACCTGCGCGATCCCTTCGTTCGCGTAGATCTTCGCGGGTAGCGGCGTGGTGTTCGAAATCTCGATCGTGACGTGCCCTTCCCACTCGGGCTCGAACGGCGTCACGTTGACGATGATGCCGCAGCGCGCATACGTGGACTTGCCGAGGCAAACAGTGAGAACGTCACGCGGGATCCGGAAGTACTCCACCGTGCTGGCCAGCGCAAAGGAGTTGGGCGGGATGATACAGACGTCGGCCTTGATGTCCACGAACGATCGCGGATCGAACGCCTTGGGATCGACAACGGTATTGAAGACGTTCGTGAAAACCTTGAACTCGTCGCCGACGCGGACATCGTAGCCGTACGACGAGACACCGTACGAGATGACGCCCGCACGGACCTGGTCGTCCACGAACGGCTCGATCATCCGGCATTCGCGCGCCATGCGCGTAATCCATGTATCGGGCTTGATCGACACGCGTCACCGCCGAAAAAGGGACATCAGGAGCGTCAGGATGATACTCAGGACGATGGATGTGGCAAGCGGGAAGTAGAACGAGAAATTTCCGCGCTTGACCTGGAAGTCACCGGGCAATCGGAACAGCGGCAGACCGAGCATCATCACCAGGCCGATGCCGGCGATCGCGAGGCCAATGACAACCAGTGTCCTGCCCATAACGACACCTTTGTGACCGCGACCCCTCCACCGCGGCATTGGGGACACGGAGGATGGGAGATCAACCTAGCGCCGCGTCCTCCGTGTACCTGTGGTGGCGAGTTTCGATGTCAGAGTAATTCCACCGCGGCAAAGAAGAACCCGATCTCGTACGCCGCCGTATCAGGTGCATCAGAACCGTGCGTGGCGTTTCGTTCGATCGATTGCGCGAACTCCTTGCGCAGCGTACCCGGGTCCGCCTTCGCTGGATCGGTGGCGCCCATCACGGTTCGCCACTTCTTGATCCCATCTGCCGCCTCGAGCACCATCACGATGGCCGGACCCGACGACATGAACGCCGTGAGGCTGGCAAAAAACGGCCGTTCCCGATGCACGGCGTAAAAGCCCTCGGCATCCCGCCTCGACAGATGAACGCGCCGCATGGCACGAATCTGGAATCCCTCGTCCTCGATGCGCTGGATGATGCGCCCGGCCACGCGCCGCTCGATGGCGTCGGGTTTGATGATGGCAAGCGTCCGCTCAACCATCTCGCGATTATAGCAGCGGCACCTCAGCAGTGAAGGAGCACCCGTGACTCCAATGACACGCAAGGTCCAGAACGATCAGGACGTACACAAGGGCGCGATCGAAGGCGATCGGCCAGACGACGAACAGATCGGGAATCCCAACGCTCCGGGGGTTGACGAGAACGGCGTGCCGGACGATCCGGTTGCGACCGCGGAAGATGAAATAGGTGCAAACACGGATAACAGCCAGGGGTGACGAATTGGCTCCAAACGGGACTTGGTCGACAAGATCGGATCGGTTTTAGACGAAGCCGACGTCAGCAATATGCAACGATCGCTTATCGCAGCCCATCCATGATCTCCTCGAGCGCCTCTCGCCCCGGTCTGACCGTGTCCAGCGGCAGCGTGGCGAGGGGCTCGTCGACGAGATTCAACTGCTCCAGGAAATCGTCGCGATCGGGCTCGATATAGATCAGGCCGGTGGCGAACTCGCCACGGCGAGCGGATTCGTGCAGTCGCTTCAACGCGGTGATCTTCTCGGTCGGATCGTAGTCTTCTTCCAGCTTCTTCAAGTACAGCTTCGACCCGTCGTGCATCGTGACTTCCTGGGTCGAGCCCGGTTCGTAGTCGACCGAGATGTCCTCGAAGAACGGCACGAAGCTGACTTCTTCGACCGGATCGTCGTGATCCTTCACGTACGCGTAGCTCTTGGTCGAACCTTCGTGATCGTTGAAGGTCACGCATGGCGAGATGACGTCCAGCATCACGGTGCCGCGGTGCGCCAAGGCCGCCTTCAACAGCGAAAGCAGCTGCCGCTTGTCGCCCGAGAACGACCGCGCAACGAACGTCGCGCCAAGTTCGATCGCGAGCGCGCAGGTGTCGATCGGCGGCAGGTCGTTGACGACGCCGGTCTTCAGCTTGGAGCCGAGGTCAGCCGTGGGCGAGAACTGACCTTTGGTCAGGCCGTAGCAGCCGTTGTCCTCGATGATGTAGATGATCGGCAGGTTACGGCGCATCAGGTGGACGAACTGGCCGATGCCGATCGCTCCGGTGTCGCCGTCGCCGCTGATGCCGATGGCGATCAGCTTCTTGTTCGCCAGCATTGCGCCGGTGCCGACCGACGGCATGCGGCCGTGAACGGCGTTGAACCCGTGGGAGCCGCCAAGGAAGTACGCCGGACTCTTGCTCGAGCACCCGATGCCCGACAGCTTGATCACCTGCCGCGGATCGACGCCCATCTCGAAGAACGCGTCGATAATGCGCTCGGAAATGGCGTTGTGCCCGCAGCCGGCGCACAGCGTTGTCTTGCCGCCCTTGTAGACCTGAGCTTCAAGGTTGATTCGGTTGACCTTTACCGCCATAACAAATCGTCAGCCCCTACGCTATAAGCCAATCTGCAATCCAAATTCTGAAATGAACCTGAACTCTGAAATCTGAACTCTGAACTGCCCCCATTCAGCTCACTCGCCGCCCGCTATTCCAGCGCTGATGCGCGTCGTTTTCTTCGCCACTTCGAACCCTTCCTGCGAGAGCAGATCGTCGGTGATGCTTCGCGCATCGATTGGCAGCCCGCTGTAGTGCAGCACGCTTCGCAGTTTCAGCTGACGTTCCGGCGAGAGCTCCAGCTTCATCAGCTGCAGTAGCTGCGCATCGCGATTCTGCTCGATCACGTAGACACGCTCGTGCGCGTCGACGAACGCGCCCAGATCGTCGGTGAACGGGTACGCGCGGAGCCGGAAGTAAGAGGTCTTGACGTCGGTCTCTTCGCGAAGCTGATCGCGGCTTTCGCAGATCGCCCAGTGCGACGTGCCGTACCCGATGAATCCGATCTTGGCGTCCGCCGTCTGGTCGATCTCGGGCCTGGGCACGTGCCGCCGGGCCGTTTCGAACTTCCGCGCCAGACGGTCCATGTTGTCGACGTAGTCGTCCGGGCGCTCGCTGTATTGACCTTTCGCGTTGTGACCGGATCCGCGCGCGAAGTACGCGGGCATGCCGTCGCCGGGGATCGTCCGATACGGAATGCCGTCGCCGTCGACGTCCATGTAGCGGCCCCATTCGTTCAACCGGCGCAGCGCCTCCGGGGTGAGCAGCTTGCCGCGATTGATCGGCTTCTCGGGATACTTGAAAGCGTCCGCCATCCAGTTGTTCATCCCGAGATCGAGATCCATCATCACGAACAGCGGGGTCTGGAAATGCTCTGCCAGATCGAACGCGGTCTGCGCCATCTCGTAGCACTCCTCGACGGAGGCCGGGATGAGCATGAGGTGCTTCGTGTCGCCGTGCGACAGGAACGCCGTGGACAGGAGATCGCCCTGCGCCGTTCGTGTCGGGAGCCCCGTGGACGGTCCGACGCGCTGGACGTCGAAGATGACCGCGGGCGCTTCCGCGTAGTACGCCAGTCCCGCGAACTCCGCCATCAGCGAGATTCCGGGGCCTGCCGTCGCCGTCATCGAGCGCGCACCGGCCCAGCTGGCGCCAATCACCATACCGAGCGACGCGATCTCGTCTTCCGCCTGCACAATCGCAAACGTCGCCTTCCCCGTCGATTTGTCCACGCGGTACTTCTTCATGTAGGTGATCAGCGACTCGCACAACGACGAGGAAGGCGTGATCGGATACCAGGCCACGACCGTGACGCCTGCCATCAGGCAGCCGATTGCCGCGGCGGCATTGCCTTCGATCAGAATCTTGCCGGCCGTTTCGTTCATCGGCTCGAGGACGAAAGGATCCTGCTTCGGCAGGTTGGCCTTCGCGTAATCCCAACCCGCCTTGAGGGCGCCGGCGTTCAACGCGACGGCCTTGGCCTTCTTCCCGAGTTGCTTCGCGAGAGCCTTGTCCATCAGCGCTGGATCGATCCCGAGAATTTTTGCCAGGATGCCGTCGTAGATCATGTTCCGTACGAGGCGGCGCAGCTTGGCATCAGGACACACGGCCGCAACGAGCTTGTCGAACGGCACCGGATAGAACACGAGATCGTTTCTGAGCGCGTCGAGCTTCAACGGCGCGTCGTACACCACCGCGGCGCCGGGTTCCAGCGTCAACACGTCTTCGCGGGCCGTTTCGGGATTCATCGCGACCAGGAAATCCACTTCTTTCTTGCGCGCGACGTAGTGACGCTTGCTCGCGCGGATGGTGTACCAGGTCGGCAGACCCGCGATGTTCGATGGAAACATGTTCTTGCCGGAGACCGGGACACCCATCATC
>JBKPDW010000420.1:0-10252 GCA_046728115.1 Acidobacteriota bacterium
ACGTATTGCCGATCCGCGAGCGCGTTCAGCTCGGCCAACGTTTGCTGGGCTGCTGCCCTATCCCCCTTGAGGCCGTACACGTATCCGAGATGCCCGATCGGCACAGGGCTGCCTTCCGACAGCGCGACAGCCCGCTTCAACTCATCGACGGCTTCGCTGTACTGTCCCCGCTCCGCGTACGCCGTGCCGAGACCCCACCGGGACGCCAGATAGTTCGGATCGAGCTCCAGGGTCCGGCGGAACTGATCGACGGCTTCACTCGCCCGGCCGGAGTAGAGGAGATACCAGCCCAGATCGGTGTTCACGATCGGCGAGAGGGCATCCAGTTCCTGCGCCCGTTTCACTTCGGCAATGGCATCGTCGAGACGCTGCATCGCCGCGAGGTACATCGCGTACTGATTATGCGCGAGCGCCGAGGCCGCGTTGAGCGAAATGCCCTGCTTGAATTCCGACTCCGCGGCCGGCCAATCCCAATCGAGCAGGAGCTTGATGTGCCCGAGCGCGATGTGCGCTTCCGAGAGGCGGTCGTCGAGCTCGAGCGCGCGGAGCGCGGCTGTCTTCGCTTCGGGAATCGCCTCCACCCAGTACGATCCCAGCAACAGGTAGGAGTCGGCGAGACCGGAATACGCGAGCGCGTACTTCGGATCCTTTCCGATGGCCTGCTGGAAGTACTCGATCGCCTTCTTGAATCCGGCGATCGTGCCCTGATTCCAGTAGTAGCGACCGCGCAGGTACAGCTGGTACGCTTCGGCATTGTCCGTATACCGTTTGGTCGCGCGCTTCTTTTCCTCACCGGTCAGCCGTAGCCGGAGCTTGTCGAAGATTTCGTTCGCAATCTCGTCCTGCACCGCCAGGATCTCGGCGACAGGACGGTCGTACTGCGCCCCCCAGATTTGCGAACCGTTCCTGACGTCCACCAGGTCGGCCTGGACGATCAGCAGGTTCGCGCGCGTGGTGATCCGGCCCGTCAGAACTGCACGAACGTTGAGCTCCTGACCGGCCTTCAGCGGATCGACATCGGGCCCCTTATAGCGAAAGGCCGTACTGCGTGCGCTGACGCGGAAGCCGGAAAGCTGGGCCAGGTTGTTGATCAAGGTCTCGGCAATGCCGTCCGTGAGGTACTCGGTGTCGGCATTGCCGCTGCCGTTGACGAACGGCAGAACTGCCATCGAATCGATCTGAGATCCCCGACTGCCGAGCAGCGCATACGCCGCCACTCCCGCCGCGAGCGCCAATACAGCGGCTGCCGCAATCCAGACGACTCGTTTGCGGGATGCCGCCTGCGGCAACGTGCCGCTCGACGGCCCGGCAACCACAGGGATCGTCGCTGAAGGAATCTTGGCCGAGTCGGTGATCCGCTTGAACCGCTTGAGATCGGCGCGTATTTCGGCCGCACTGCCGTAACGAAGCTCTTTGTCCTTCTCCAGAGCCTTCGTGATGATGCGTTCGAGCTCCGACGGTAGATCCGGGTTCACGCGCGTCGGCAAGGCCGGCTCCCGGTTCAGCAGTTGATCGAACAGGACGGCCGTTGTCTGACCATCGAACGGAGGATGGCCGGTCGCCATTTGGTACATGACGACCCCGAACGAGAACAGATCCGTGCGCGCGTCGAGGCGTTCACCCCGTGCCTGTTCGGGCGACATGTACGCCACCGTTCCGAGCGTGGTGCCTCGATTGGTGACATGATCGTCGCCAAGGATCGCCGTCGCCTCCTCGGAGTCGTCGGCCGGCTGTGATGTCCTGGTCAGCTTCGCGAGACCGAAGTCGAGGACCTTGGCTTCGCCGCGCCGCGTCACGAAAATGTTCGCCGGCTTGATGTCGCGGTGGATGATCCCCGAGGCATGAGCCGCATCGAGCGCGTCGGCCATTTGAATCCCGAGTTCGATCACCCGGTCCATGGACAACGGACCGTTCTCAATCTCGCGTTTCAGCGTGCGCCCTTCGAGCAGTTCCAGCACGAGGAACGGCTGCCCGTGATGGTCGCCGATTTCGTGGATCGTGCAGATGTTCGGATGGTTCAGCGCCGATGCGGCGCGCGCCTCGCGGTAGAAGCGCTCGATTGCACCCCGATCGGCGGTTTCCGCGCCCGAGAGAAACTTGAGCGCGACTTTTCGCCCCAGCGTGAGATCGGTCGCGACGTACACGTCGCCCATCCCTCCGCTGCCGATCTTCTCGACGATGCGATAATGCGAAACCGTCTGGCCGACCATGCGAATCAAAATTATAGCCTTCCCTTTGGTCTAACATACCGGCATGGAAGTTCGGCTGTATCCCAACTCTCGGCGGCCTGGCGTCGGGATGAAACCGCGAAGGGAGAGTCAGCGACCGCTGCTCCCGCAGCACGCACGACATTGCCCCGTGCTCGAAGCGGGCAGCGCGCTCGGCTTTCTCGTCTATCCACCGCTCGAGCCGAACGAGTCGTTTCACCTGGAGTTCGAGGGCGACGGCCGCTATCGATTCTCGTATTTTCTGAACCGGTCGAATGGAAAGTGGGATCCGATCTTCTCGCTCTCGATCGCGCTGCCGGTAGGCAGCATCGGCATGATTAAGGAAGAGGTGACTTTTCCGACACCCAACCCACCGATCTCGCGCGACGAGGCCACACGCGTCGCTCGCACGTTCATCGTACCGGAAGATCTCGGGACGCCGCCGGGCGCGCTGGCGCTGCGCGGCGCCACGAATTTTCAGACACCTCCGGGTTGGGACACCGTCTATACACCCGTGTTCAACATGATCGAACGGCCCGTCGCGCCGATGCTGGTGGTGCGCGTCGAGACCGATTGGTACGCACACGAGACCGAGTTCCGGTACGTGATGCAGCCGGGCGAGGGTATTTCCGCGACGCATAGCATGCCGATTGGACAGGTCTTCTTCGTTCCGCGCGACGAGATAACGCTGCGGGATTGCACGGCCGAGGAACAACGGGCGATCGACGAGTCGGCGGAGAAGTTTTCGAGGGAGAAGGCCGCGTTCAAAATCTCCACGCCGTACGGCCTGACGTACAGCCCCCACTATCTCCGTCAAAGCCGATCAAGCAAGGCGTGAGATCAGCGTTCCGGCAGGGTCGAGCGAGGACATGCTCCCGCTCCGCACATCGGCTGCAATCGCGGCCGTGCGAGCGTCCACGCCGGCGGCGACGAGAAGCCGGCGCATCCTGTTGAGAATGCGCCCGTATTCACGATAGAGCCAGATCGCACCGTATCCTTCGCGGCGTGCGATTTCCGAGATGCGAAGGCCCTCTACGAAACGGAGGCGCAGGAGTCGGCGGTCTCTCGACGTCAACTTGTGCAATGCCGCACGCATCGCCTGGGCCACGGCGCGCCTGCACTCCCGTTCTTCGATCTCGTCGATCGACGGCGTCGGTCGCAAGACGCGAGCGCCCGTTTCGTCGTTGAACGTCACGAAGCGGCGTGTCGCCCGGCTGGATCGTTCCCTCCGCAGGGCTTCAAACCGATCCACGTCGACCGCACCCGCCCCTGACGCCGATTGCAGGACCGATGTCGCCTCGCTCGGTGACAAGCCGTCACGTTCAACCATCCGCGACCAGGCTACGGCCGCGGCGCCGAGACGCCTCGCGCGCTCGGAAGGCCGCCATCGTCCCAGCATCGCGACCTGCTGATCCATCACGATTCGGTGCGCCACTCGGAGCAAATAGGCGAAGAGCGAGCCGTGCCCCCGAAACCTCTTGATGACGTGTTCATCGCGATCGAGGAGCTTCAGCCAGAGCGACGAGCGCAAGTCGTCCAGATCATGATGCGGCAGGCGATGCCGACGAACGATCGTGCGCGCAACCTGGTCGACCAGCACAAGGGTGATGCAGGAAATGCCTGGTCCTTCAGAAGTGGGCTCCGCTCGTGCGATGCAGTCCATGGGCGCCTCTCGACCGGTGGCTTCAAGAGGGTGCCGGCCCTCCGTACCTGCTCTAACGTAAGGAGGCGCCGATTCGAACGATGCCGATTGCCCCAGCGCTCCACGGTTGAGTTTGGTTGAGCAGCCCAAGGCGGGCTTGACGAGCGGGTCAGCGACGCGGCTTCGTCGAGGGCCTGGTGCCGACCCCGAGTGCGTACATCGCGGCTTCATCGACACCGTCCAGCCCAAGATCGCCCTCAATGGCATCCTCGGATAGCGCCATTGTCGTAAACGGCGCGAGGCCGAGGGCCGTCGCGACCAGACAGAAGGTCTGGCCGAGATGTCCGAGCTCGATGAGGACCGTTCGATACGCGCGCGGCGAGCGGTAGCGCCACATCGTCCGCGCGAACACGGCCGTCATCAAAACGACGGCAGCGGCGTCGAGGAAATACTCCTGCCCGACGAGATAGCGGGACAGATCTTCCCGTTCTATTCCGCTGCGCAGCAGCGCAAGATCGTGCTGCGCCGCGTCGAAGTGGTAAAGGCCCGGTGCGATGCCATCGACATGACGGATGGCAACGTAGGCTTCGACGGGATGCCGCGCGCCGCCCGATGGTGACGTCTTGAAAGCGATTCGACCCGGATCACGCGTCTCCCACCGGCGCACGCCGAAGGTCAGCTTCAAGAGCGTTGATAGGTGCTCGCGCGTTAAGGGATCGGTGCCGAACTCGCGCCAGGTGCGTCGTGCATGGAGTGCGTCGGTGAGCGTACCGAAAGCGAGCTCCGATGCAAGCGGGAGACGTGGCGCGTCCGCATAGTGCTTGCACGGCTCGGGCTGCGGTGCCCCATCGAGCCACGGCCCTGGAGGGGTCCACTCAGCGTTTTTGGAAATATGCCGTTGCGGGTGGAGAAATGCAGAACCGCCGCGATTGGTTTCCAACGGTCCCATCGCGCGAGCGGATCCGAATCGGCCGGAGGCTCACCACTCGCCTGCTCGACAAGTTGCGCTGCGACGAGAACAGGAAGAAGACTCGATACCGCCTCCCCGAACGCCGGAAGCAGTTCCGCCAGCTCCGACTCGGTTCGCCACGTCGCGAGCGCGGCGAGAAGTGCGACGACATCAGGCGCGAGATTCAGTGAGGATTTAGCGAGGTAGTTATGCCCTACTAGCCGGCCCTCGTCCCAGAAAACGACGAGGTGCCGGCTCGCGCGAAAGAACGTCGTTCCAGTACTCACTACGGGTGCGGGACTTTTGCACGATCGATTTTGAGATCGTCGCAGTTTTGCTCCCAGTCGCAGCACAGCAGCTGCGCGGCCATCAAGGCCTGGGACATCGCGTCTCGCGCCTTCACCCGTTTGGCGATCGCGTCTCGAATGCGATTGCATTCTTCACGAACCGGACCTCCGTCGATCGGGGCACCCATTTTTTTCGCAGCCGCCATCACCGCATCGTAGGTTTTGCTGTCCCGTGCAATCTGCGTATCGAGTTGTTCCAGGTACTTCCTGATTTCACTCTGAACGGCCCCCGACGAGCTGAAGTTTGCCATCGCACACGCTCCTCTCGTGACGTGTTTACTGCCGGCCTTCCCAGGGTGTGACTCTTTCAACCAAGGGACGAAACCGCGGGTCGGAGCGTAACAGGTCGAACCGCGGATCCACGCGAATCCACAACAGGTTTCCCGCCTTCATGGCGAGCGCCTGTTCCAGCAGCGCAAACGCAGAATCGCGATCGCCAAGGGCCGCGTAAATGAAGGCAAAGTTATCCGGATTGATCGATGCACTTTCAGGAGAGGATCTGAGGGCTGTCAGAATCGCTTCAGCCTGTTGACGACGGCCCGCCAGCGCGTGGATCCGGCTCAGCTCCAACAGGCCGTTGATGCGATTGCCCTTCGCGACCGAGTCCTCGCATTGGGAGACGGCCTCGTCGAGGTGATTCGTCGCCGACGCGATATGACAGAGCTGATAGGTGGCGACATTCAAACCGGGTGACAGCTGGAGCACTCGTTGGGTCTCGCGCGCCGCTTCGTCGTAACGGCGCGCGTAATACAGGATGGTCCCGAGGTTGAGGGCGGGCCGCCAGCCCATAGGATCCAGGGCCAATGCGCGGCGCGCGGCCTCGATCGCCTCGTCAGCGCGAGACTCTCCTGCAAGGAGGAGGGAATACCGATAGTGAGCGGAGCCATCGCCCGGTGCAAGTTCCGTCGCTCGCCTGAATGCCGCCTCGGCGCCATTCCAGTCCCAATCGTGATAGAAGCGCAGATTGCCAAGGGCCGTGTACGCCACAGCCAGCATCGGATCGAGTTCGAGCGCCTTCAAGGCTTCTGTACGCGCGCGCTTGTACTGCGCCTCGCGATCGGGCGGCCGGACCTGATTCGTCCTTCGGACCCGTGCAAGGGATAGAGCGGCCCACGCATCCGCGAATTGCGGATCGACGATGACGGCTCGTTCCAGATACCGGACGGAACCGACGAAGTCGGCGATTGCACCGTCGTTGGCTGTCTGCCCCCGCAGGAACAGATCCTGGCCTTCGGCGGAGACGGAGCGCTTCAATTCGAGACGTCCGGCAATTTCGGGAGCCAGATCCCCTTTGAGGCGAGCGACAACCGTCTTCGCAATTTCACTTTGCTGGCCGAGCAGACCCGACGGACCTCGCGTGTATTCTTCGGCCCACTCGGTCTCGCCGTTCCGGCCGTCCACCAGTTGAACCGTCGTGCGGATGGAGGTACCGTCGATTGCGATCGCGCCCGCAAGCACGTAGCGAACGCCCAGCGTGCTCGACAGTTCGGTGGGTGTTTTCGACTGCGCTTTCAAGGGCAATACGGCCGAATACGACAGCACGCGCAGCCCCTTGATCTTCGTCAGTTGCGTGATCAGCACATCGGTCAGACTGTCGGCCAGATATTCCTTCGACGAATCGCCGGAGAGATTCCGCAGCGGCATCACCGCAATCGATGGTGTCCGTTCGAGCGCAGCGTTACGCGTCCATCGCCATGTCGCGACGAGCGCCACTGCGATGGTCGCAGCGAGCGCGCCAGCGACTACGGCGGACCGGATGCGCGTTCGGTGTGCCTGTGCATCGGGCGTCGCAGTACGACCTTCGACCGCCTCGTCGGCGACGGGGGCGATCATACGCAGCAGCGCCTGCTCGAGACGACCCGCCGACTCGTAGCGCGCACTCGGGTCTCGATCGAGCGCGCGCGTGACGATCTCGACAAATTCCGGCGGCAAATCGGGCCGCAAGTCGCGAAGTTCGGTCACGTCGCCCCGGGCGTGCAGTCCGCGCAGTTCGGATAGCGTGGCGGCGACGGCTGGATAGCGCCCTGTCGTGAGGAAGAACAGAAGAACACCGAGGCTGTATATGTCCGAGCGCACTGTTGCAGGCGCGCCGGTGAGGACCTCCGGTGCGAGGTACACGGGTGTGCCCACGGTACGCGAGCCTGCGTTCACGTCGGCGAGGTCGCGGCCCGCGCCGAAGTCCATGAGCACGATGCGACCGCCGTCCTCGCGCATGACGTTCTGGGCCTTGATGTCGCGGTGCAGCAGACCCGCCTGGTGCACCGCGGCGAGCGCCCGGCAGAGGGTCGCGCCGATGACCGCAGCTTCGCCCGCGCCGAAGGGGCCGTGGGCCGCGACGATGGATGCCAGCGTGCGGCCGCGCACGAGCTCCATCCACAATCCGACTTCCCTGTCGACCACGTCGGCGCCGTACACGGTGACCACGTTCGGATGACGGATGCGCGCGAGCAACCGCGCTTCGGCCACGAGATGTGCCGCCGGATCGTCTGCACTCCGCAGCACTTTGAGCGCAACCTCTCGCTGCAGGTGAGGATCGAGCGCGCGGAACACGCGTCCGAAGCTGCCATTGCCGAGCTCGCCAAGGATGAACAGCGATCCCCATGCGCGTGCGTCCACCGGCGGTGCGATCTCCGCGCCCGCCTGGACGTCGACGGCAGACGGGCCGGGATCGGAGGTTCGGTGCAGCGTGGAGATGGCGGCGATGATCCGCAGCTGCTCGATGACGGTCTGATCGCCATCGGAGGTGGCAAGCGACCGGACACGATTCCAGTCGATGGCCGTGCCGTCGGCAACGGCCTCGGATAGCCGGTCGAGGGAGTTGCGATCATCCACGACCCATCTCCTGCGCGAGGCGCAGTAGCGCGCGCGAAACCGTCATGCGCGCGGCGTCGGGCGACTGCTTTCCCACCGCGGCGGCGATTTCTGCGTATCCGAGTCCAAATTCGACGCGCGCGATCACGGCTTCGCGCTCTTGCTGCGAGAGAGCCGCCAGCGCCCGCTCGTAACGTTCGATGGCTTCCGATCCAATTACCGCCTCGAGCGGGGATGGCGAACGATCTTCGAGTCGCTCGTCGGCGTGCTGCGAGGGCGGTTTGCGTCCGGCCCTTCGCATCTCGTCGCGAATCCGGTTGGATACGGACTGGCGAAGGTAGGCATGGAGCGCGCCGTCCTTCCGTACTTCGAACTCGTCAAGGTGACGCAGCGTCGCCATGAGGGTGTCCTGGACGAGGTCGTCGGTGTCGCGGAGGTCGCGGGCCCAGCCTGGCAGCCGTCCAGAAGCCCAGCGCCGGAGTGGCGTCAGGTAGCGCCTCATCAACGCATCGATGGCTGCCTGATCGCCCGCGCGCGCCCGTTCCAGGAGGACGATTGTCGCCTCCGGGGATGCGACCGGACTGTGCTGGGATCCCACTCGAGCAGTGGCTCCTGCCAAGCGTCCGCCACATAGTACCACCCCAGCAGTTGCGTAGCGCGAACGATCCGCGCACGAATCCCATACCGCTGTAGACGGCCAATTGCTGACATTTCAGCACGCCTGGCAGCGGACCCACGGGCGGGATGGCTACAATGGCATTGAATTCGTCACCTGCGCTGGCCATGCTGCTCAGACACGAGGGCTTTCGCCAACTCTGCGCCGCTCGAGAACTGTTGCGCGACGTACACGAGCCGGCGCCGTCGATCGCCCAGATCGCGAACACGGTTGGCATCTCGCCGTTTCATTTCATCCGGCAGTTCGAGGCCGTGTTCGGTGTCACGCCCCACCAATTTCGCATTCAATCGCGCCTGGAGCTCGCCAGGCGCCTTCTCGAAACGGGGCGATGGTCGGTGACCGACGTCTGCATGGAGGTAGGTTTCTCGAGTCTCGGAAGCTTCAGCGCCCTCTTCACGCAGCGGGTCGGCGAACCACCCTCCGCATACCGCCGCCGCGTTCGCGCGATGGAGGCGGAATCCCCCAACGGTCGAAGCGAGCTGACGCCGGGATGCCTGTGTCTGATGAGCCGTCTGCCGGCATCGGCATTCGCCCGCCGCATTCGCAATTCTCGAGAA
The DNA here is from genome assembly GCA_046728115.1 of Acidobacteriota bacterium. GTDB lineage: Bacteria > Acidobacteriota > Vicinamibacteria > Vicinamibacterales > CAVVIG01 > CAVSWN01. Next base: position 9,190 of record JBKPDW010000420.1, read on the forward strand.
GCATAGAACCAGCCGATCGGCCACACTACCGGCATTCAGCCATGGAGGCTCGATGCGCATCAAACTGACCAGCATCATGGTGGACAACCAGGCGAAGGCGCTTACGTTCTATACGGACGTCATGGGCTTTGCGAAAAAGCACGACATCCCCGTCGGCGAGTACCGCTGGATCACGGTCGTCTCGCCGGAGGGACGCGACGACCTCGAGCTTGCGCTCGAGCCGAATGCCAACCCCGCTGCGCGCACGTTTCAGGAAGCGATGTTCGCACAGGGAATTCCACTCGCAGCCTTTGAGGTCAGCGACATTGCGGCCGAGTTCGCCCGTCTGACGGCGAAGGGTGTCGTGTTCACGCAGAAACCGGCGCCTGCGGGCCCGGTCACAATTGCCATCCTTGCGGATACCTGCGGCAATCTGATCCAGCTCTACCAGCCTGGCGTGAGCAGCTAACGATCGGGCACGCTTCCGCGCGGCGCGAGCACCTGCCGGAGCTGCTGAAGATCGATCGAATCGGTGTCGGCAATGATCCTGGCGTACGTGCGTGTCACCGCGGCAAGCCCGTTCGCGGAAATCGTCTCCGCGGTTTCCTGATCGGAATGCCACACGTAACCGCCGTTGATGATTTCAACGGACGGCGCGAATCGATAGTAGCGGCCGATCTCCCCTGGCGGCGACGGCGACGATTGCGGGAAGCTCGGCACACCGAACGCGTCCATCGCGCGCACCACGATGTCGGCGAGTTGCGGACCGGTGCCGTACCAGTTGAACGCCGCGACGGCATTGGAGAGGCGGATGTTGCCGGGACCCGTTTCGATGCCGCCGGTGTGCTCGCAGTTCAACAGCACGGCCGTCTTCTCGAAGATCTCGGGATGCGACGCGAACCAGGCGCCGCTCTCGGCCGTGCTGTTGTGGTGACCCGTCGTTCCAAGAAAGACGATCGTGCGGCGGCGCTGCGCCTTCGGGATCTTCGCGAAATACTCCGCCAGGCCGATCATCGTCGCGACGCCGGCGGCGTTGTCGTTCGCGCCCTCGAACCAGCCGTCCCGATGCGCGACGACCATTACC
>JBKPDW010000421.1:0-30974 GCA_046728115.1 Acidobacteriota bacterium
GCGTTGCTGAGGTCTAAGGCAAGACGGTTGCCGAGCTGGGCCGCCCGTGGGCGTCTGTCGCTAACCCGTGGTGATGGTGGGGCTTAGGCGCCTCCTGGACCGAAGCCCGGCGCGAATCCGGCGCCGCCGCGACCGCCGAGACGTTCCTCCGGGGGTCGTCACGACCGATGTCGGCGTGAACGCCGTCTCCCGAGGCGTGGACGCGCGGTCAACGGGCCAGAGGCGCAGAGCGCAGCCGGTGTGGCCGTGGTGGGAGCGGACGTGATCGCGTCGCGCACACCCGAGGTGTCCACGCGACCTAGGAGCGCCGGAACGCGTCGCCGCGTCTGACGGTCCCTCGGCGCCGACGGCTGATGCCTACCGGTCACCCGCCGCGGCAGCCGCCGTCGAGATCGCGCCGGTCGGCAGGTGCTCGAGGAGATAGCGCGCGATCAGCGAGTACACGTGGATGGTCGTTCCGTCACCTTCGGCGATGGCGTGCGTCCGATTGGGATAGACCATCAGGTCGAACGGCTTCCCCAGTTCGACCAGCCGATCGACCAGACGTTCCGTTCCCTGGTAGTGCACGTTGTCGTCGCCCGACCCGTGCCCGATCAGCAGCTTGCCCCGCAGCCCGTCGGCAAAGTTGATCGGCGATCCGATCCGGTAGCCCTCCGAGTTGTCCTGCGGCAGGCCCATGTACCGCTCCTGGTAGATCGTGTCGTACAGCCGCTGATCGGGAACAGGGGCCACCGACACGCCGACCTTGAAGACATCAGGGAAACGGAACATGCAGTTCAGCGTGTTCGATCCGCCTCCGCTCCAGCCCCAGACGCCGACCCGATCGGCGTCGACGAAGCGATTCCTTGCGGCGAGCGCGCGCACGGCTGCAGCCTGCTCCTGCGACGACAAATCACCGACCGTGCCGTACACGATTTTGCGCCACGCGGCGCCTTTGGGCGCCGGTGTCCCGCGATTGTCGATGCTCGCGATCACGTATCCCTGGTTCGCCAGGGCTCGATGAAACAATGCCCGTCCGCCACCCCATCGGTCAACGACGGTCTGCGACGCGGGCTCGCCGTAGACGTAGACGATGAGCGGGTACTTGCGGGACGGATCGAAATCGCGCGGCTTGACGAATGACGCGTCCAATACGACGCCGCCGCCGATATCGACCTGGAAGAACTCGGTCGGCGGCGACATCAGCGGAGCGACTTTCGCCGTCAGAGCCGCGTTGCCAGCCAGCGTGCGCACGACGCGGTGCTCGGGCAGGCTGACGAGGTCAACCTGCGCTGGCACGTCGGCTCGCGAGAAGGTGTGGATGGCCCACCGCCCGTTTGGAGAAATCTGATAGCCGTGTGTGCCACGAAGACCCGCAGTCGTCACGCGCTCAATCGATCCGGTGCCGTCCAGCCGGACTCGGTACAGGAACCGCTCGATCGCTGAACCGGGCGACGCCATGAAATACGCCCAACCGCCCGCCCTGTCGACGGCAGTGACGTCGATGACGTCCGCATCGAACTTCGTCAGCAGGCGTTCCCCGGATCCGTCGAGCGTGATGCTGTACAGGTGACGCCACCCGTCCTTTTCGCTGGTCCATGTGACTGCGCGGCCTCGCTCGATTTCAACGACATCGTCGACGACATCGACCCAGCTGGTGTTTTCGTCACGGTGAGCCCGCCTGACGACGCCAGTACGGGCATCGGCAACGAGCAGATCGTTGACGTTCTGCCGGCGATTCAACTGCTGGATGAGAAGCTGTCTGCCGTCGGCCGTCCATTGCAACCGCGCGAGATAGGTATTGCGCGGATCGCCGGGCGTCTTGACCCATTGGATCGCGCCGCCATTCGCACCGACCACGCCAATGCGGACGGCGGAGTTGGTCGTCCCGGGTTTCGGGTACGGGAAACGCTTCACCGTGGGGTACAACGCGCTCGTGTCGTTGATCAGTGTGAACTGCTCGACGTTCGACGTGTCGAACTGCCAGAACACGATCGATTGACCGTCGGGGCTCCAGCGGAATCCGTCGCGGATCCCCAGCTCCTCTTCGTTCACCCAATCCGACGTGCCGTTCACGATCGTCTCGGACCCATCGTTCGTGACCTGCCGTATCGCGGCAGAACCGAGGGTTTCGACGAAGAGGTTGTGGTCTCGGACGAACGCGACCTTCGTCGCATCCGGCGAGAACTTCGCGAACATCAGCGACGACTCCGGCGCATCGCCGCCAAGTTTGCGCAGCGACTTCACGCCGCGATCCAGATACCAATAATCGCCGCGGGTGTTCTGCCGCCACATGCGCCGCGTGTTCGTGAAGATCAACACGTGCGACTGGTCCGCGGATATCTCGTAGTTCTCGATGATCAGCGGGTCGGCGGCCCCTTTCGGCGTCAGGATCCGCGCATCCGCGAGAACGTCTTTGCGACCCGAGGCCGTGTCGTACGCGACCAGCTCGCGGACGCGACTGCCGGCGATACGCTCCAGCACGACGTAGGACGCACCGCCGTTCAGCCAGCGTGCGGGACCGAAGGTTTCGCCGGCGTAGTCGTTGGTTTGGAAGATCCGCCGGAGCTCCTGGTCCAGCGCCGATGGCAGCTGGGCAACGGATGTAGCGACGCCTGCGCCGATCGCGAACGCCGTCGCGGCAGAGGTGAACCAGCGCCAGTTCGATCGCGGCATGTGCGGCCTCGAGTCGGTAGTCTATACTGTGCGGACGCAGACAACCGCGGAGGATCGCATGTCTATCGACCGTCGCCAGTTTCTTCTGAGCGCCGCGGCATTGGCTACGTCCGCCCGCTCGGCCTTTCCCGAAATCGCCGCTGACGGTTCCATCTTCCCACCGTCGGTCCGCGCCGACTTCCCAATCGCTTCCGCGCAGACGTACCTGAACTCGGCGGCGATCCATCCGATGAGTCTGCCCGCCTCGCGCGCGCTGCAGGATCACATCGCGTTCCGCCTGAAAGGATCGGGCGAGGGGCGATCCGATTTCGGCGAGGAACAGCAGAAGGATCTGAAGCGCCGTTTTGGCCAGCTGATCAACGCCAAGGCCGACGAGATCGCCTTCGTGCAGAACACCTCGGACGGCGAAAACATCGTCGTGATGGGCATGGACCTTCCTCATCGCGGCGGCAATGTGGTCCTCGACGAATTGCATTTCGAGACCTCGCTCTACATGTACAAGTCGCTCGAAGCCAAAGGCCTGGAGCTGCGCGTCGTCAAGCATCGGGACTGGGCGATCGACATCAAGGACATGGAGCGGGCCGTCGATCGCAATACGCGACTCGTCTCGATGGCGCTCGTATCGAACGTCAACGGCTATCTGCATGACGCGCGCGCAATCAGCGATCTCGCTCACGCTCACGGGGCATATGTATTCGCCGACATCGTGCAGGCCGCAGGAGCGGTGCCGATCGACGTGCGCGCAATGGGGATCGATTTCGGATCGACGGCCACCTACAAGTGGCTGATGGGCGAACGCGGGTTCGGGTTTCTCTATGTGCGCGAGGATCTTCAGAACACGGTCGTCCCGACCACGCGCTACGGACATCGACAGATCGCAAAGTTCGATCGGATCGGGATCACGTGGGAACCGCTGCCCGGCGCCGCGCGGTACGAAACCGGTACGTTCCCCAATGCGCTCGCGCTGTGCGCCCATACGTCGCTCCAGTACATCGAGCGACTCGGCCTCTCGAATATTCGCGCCCATGCGCGACAGCTCACCGACCGCCTGCAGGCCGAGATGCCGGCGATCGGATATCCCTCGGTGACGCCCAAAGGAAACGAAACGCCGATCGTCGCGTTCGAAGTGAAGGACGTGCGCGCCACGCAGCAGAAGCTGCGCCAGACCGGCGTGGTCGCGACGATGATCGAGGCTGAAAAACGACTTCGCTTGGCTGTTTCCGTGTTCAACACCCAGGAAGACATCGACCGGCTGCTGAAGGCCCTGACATGAGCACGATTGCCCTCAAGGTCAACGGTCGCAGCCAGACCGTTGACGTCGATCCGACGACGCCGCTGCTCTACGTTCTGAGCGACGACCTCGCGTTGAGCGGCCCGAAGTTCGGCTGCGGGCTCGGTCAATGCGGGGCCTGCACGGTGATCATGAACGGCCGCGCGATCCGATCGTGCGTGACGCCCGTATCAACCGCCGCCAATGCCGACATCACGACGCTCGAAGGACTCGGAACCATCGAGAAACCGCATCCGATCCAGCAGGCGTTCATTGACGAGCAGGCCGCGCAGTGCGGCTTCTGCCTGAGCGGAGTCATCCTGACGGCGAAGGCGTTCCTGGATCAGAACCCGAAGGCGTCGGACACACAGATCAGGCAGGCGATGTCCGGCGTGTTGTGCCGCTGCTTCACGCACACACGGATGATGAAGGCGATCCATCGTTATGCGAAAGAATCTGCGTGAGGGTTCGGCTCGCCCGAAAGGCTCGCCCTACACTCCCGACGCACGCGCCGCGTTGAGCGCGGCGGGATTCTCCCGCCGGCAGTTCCTTCGCGGCACGGGCGTGCTGGTCGTCGGGTTCAGCGCCGCCCGCTTCGCCGATCGGTTCGGGGTTCCCGGGCCGGCGCTGGCTCAAGGGCCTCGCGCGTCGGACGGACAGCTCGACTCGTGGATCGCGATTGCCGCGGATGGCCTCGTCACGGCGTATACCGGCAAATGCGAGCTCGGCCAGGGGATGCAGACGGCCCAGATGCAGCTAATCGCCGAGGAGCTGTGCGTTCCAATCGGCCGGATTCGCCTCGTGCAGTGCGACACGATGGTCACGCCAGACCAGGGCACGACATCGGGCAGCCAATCGCATCCGACCAACTTCAACGAACGAAACCTCGCACAAGCGGGCGCCACCGCGCGCGAGGCGCTGACGCAGTTGGCGGCGGCGCGCCTCGGTGTGTCAGCCGATCAGCTCGGCATCACCGACGGCGTGATCAGCGCGACGAACGACCCGTCGAAGAAAATCAGCTACGGGGAGCTCGTCGGCGGCAGGAAATTCAGCATCGCGCTGAATGCAGGCGCCAGACGCAAGCCCGCTCGCCAGTGGACGGTGCTCGGCACCTCCGTTCCGCGCGTCGACATGCCCGCCATGGTCACCGGCGCGCTCGTGTTCGTGCACAACATTCGCGTGCCTGGCATGCTTCATGGGCGCGTGGTGCGCCCACCGGAAGTCGGGGCGACGCTGGTGCGCGTGGACGAGCAGTCGGTGGCCGGCATGCCCGGACTCGTCAAAGTGGTTGTCAGGAAGAACTTCGTCGGGGTCGTCGCCGAAAAACCGTGGCAGGCCATTCAGGCGGCATCGAAGCTGAAGGCCACGTGGACACCTGGTTCTGGGTTGCCGGCGCAAGCGCAGTTTGAACAGCACCTGCGCACGCAGCCGTCGCGCGACGCGCTCAGTGTCGACTCGGGCGACGTGACCGATACGCTGGCCCGAGCCGCCACTGTCGTCAAGTCGACGTATCTGCATCCGTACCAGATGCACGCATCCATCGGATCGTCGTGCGCCGTCGCCGATGTGAAGGTCAACAGCGCGACGATCTGGTCGGCGTCGCAGGCCGTGTGGCCGCTGCGAAGCGCGTCGGCGATGCTGCTGGGTCTGCCTGCCGACAGCGTCCGCGTCATCTTCGCCAGAGGATCCGGCTGCTACGGCATCAATGGCGCCGACACGGTGTCGTACGATGCCGCGATCCTGTCGCAGGCCGTCGGCCGGCCGGTCCGCGTTCAACTCACACGCAAGGACGAAATGGCTTGGGAGAACTACGGGTTCGCGTACGTGATCGATCAACGCGTCGGCGTCGATGCCAGCGGGACGATCGCGGCGTGGGACTACGAGTCGTGGTCGCCATCGCTTGGCGGCCGGCCGGGGTACGACCGGCCGGGCAACGTCGTTACCGGTATGCTCGCCGGCTTCGAGCCGGCAACCGTGGCCCCACGATCACCGGCGCCGCCGCCGGGCGGGCGATTCAACAACGGCAGCAATTCGTCTCCGTCTTACATCGTTGGATGTGTTGGCGGCGCCTGCGGCGGCACAGGCACGGTCAAAAGCGAGCGCGTCCTGACCCACACCATTCGATCGCCGTTCTTCACGGGTCCGCTGCGTTCGCCGAGCCGGCTGCAGAACACCTTCGCCCACGAGTCGATAATGGACGAGATCGCGTCGCGCGTGAAGGCCGATCCCGTCGCGTACCGCCTGCGCCATCTCGCGGATCCGCGGCTCAAGGAGGTCGTGTCCGCAGCGGCGAAGGCGGCCGGATGGGACGAACGGCCATCGCCGCGGCCCGGACACCAGGCGTCCGGCGTGTCGAGCGGCCGCGGCCTGTCGTGCGTGCTCTACGAGGGCGACAACGGTTACTGCGCGCTCGTCGCTGAAGTCGAGGTCGATCAAACCAGCGGCAGGATTGTGGTGAAACGATTCGTCGCGGCGCAGGATTGCGGACCGATTTCGAGTCCCGAGGGCATGAAGAATCAGCTCGAAGGCGGCATTTTGCAGGGCATGAGCCGGGCGCTCGGCGAAGAAGTCACCTGGGACAACAAAAACGTGACGTCGATCGACTGGAGGACGTTCCACAGTCTGACGCTCGGCTCCGACATGCCGACGATCGAGAGCGTGCTCATCAATCGGGCCGACGGCGAAGCCATGGGCGCTGGCGAGACCGCGATCACGCTCGTGGCCTCCGCAATCGGCAATGCCGTGTTCGACGCGACTGGCGCGCGCCTTCGTCAGGTGCCGTTCACTTCGGAGCGGGTCAAGGCAGCGCTCGGCGCGCGCGAATCGCAGACGGTTGGCGTCTAGAAATACGTTTCGTGCTTTGGTGTTTCGTGCCTGTTCGAGGGCAGCGGTGCATCAGAGACGCCGCGCGCTAGCCGAACTCCGGCGGCGTCTGGAAACGTCCACGCAAGACGATATCGAACGCGAACGCCCGGTGACCCTCGCATAGGGGCTGCGGCTTCCCAATCACGCGCCCGCGCTCGTCTTCGGGGACGATCAGAAAGATGTAATCCTTCTCGTTCAACGGGTCGCCGGGGAAATACATCTGCGTCACGAGGCGGACACCGGATCCGACGACTGAGAAGTGCACGTGCGGCGGCCGCCACCAGTTGATGTCGCGCCGCGCAATATACGCACCTGGCTTGATCGTCTTCACCGTATAACGTCCATCCCCGTCCGTGAGCAGCCGACCAAAGCCGTAGAAATTCGGGTCGAGCGGCGCATCGTTGCGCTCGGCATCAATCGTGTGCGAGTAGCGCCCGTGCGTATTGGCGTTCCATACTTCAATGAGGGTTCGACGCACCGGTCGCAGATCCTCGTCGAGAACCCGCCCTGTGATGACGATAGCTTCGCCGTCGGCGCGCGGACGTCCAGGCGTAATCCGCGTCAGGTCGTTCTCGCCCGGCCGCAGCCGCGGAGGCGGAGGACACGCGGCATATGGATCGCGCGCCGCGGCAGGCACGCGGTAGAGACACTGCGACGGTGTGCGGCCCTCGCTCTCGCGATCGTTGACGACAACCGGGAGGAATCGACAGGCCGTGAGCTGATCGTCCATCAGTCCCAGTCGTCGAAGAACGGTGTTTCGTGCTCACCTCGGAGGACGATGTCGATCGCGTATTCCCTCGGTGAATCAGTGAGCGCGCCGGAACTCTTCGCCACGAGTCGACGGCGAACGTGCTCGGGGATGCTGCCGAGTACCGGATCGGAGGCGTTCGAGGGCTCGTCGTCGAAGAACAGCTGCGTGACCAGTCGATCGATGCCGGACGCAAAGATGGTGAGACGCAGATGGGGCGCGCGCATCGAGGTACCGCTGCCGCCCACGGGATGCGCGCCCGGCTTGATCGTCGCAAACCGCAGCGCCCCGGCGTCATCGGTCCTCAGACGCGCGAAGCCGTCGAATTGCGGATCGAGCGGTGCCACCGACCGGTCGAGTGGATGGCGATAGCGTCCGTGAACGTTGGCCTGCCAGAACTCGACGATCAGGCTGGGAACCGGCCTTTCACATGCATCGACGAAGCGGGCAGCGAGAACGATTGGAGTGCCCTGCGGCCGATGGGCCACGAGCGGCCCGACCGTCCACAGATCCTGCGGCACGTCGGTCAGGAACGCGCCAGGATAAAAGGGACCGATCGTCGCTTCCGGCGTGAACGGCGCTCGATCGTTCATGGTCGAAAGATTCTAGCGCCACCGACGAGCGGCGGTGAGACCGGCGTTAGCTCGTCTTTCTTCGTTCGCCTCTGCCTCCTCGTTCCTCCGTGTGAATCCGTTATCTCGGTCATCTCCGCGATCTCACAGCGTGAGTTCCCACGTCTCGTCGACGAGATCCTTGCCAAAGCTGTGCGTCGGCTGCTCGCGCACAAGTGCGAAGCCTGCACTCTCGTACAGCCGCCGCGCCGCGTGCAGCTGGCTGTGGGTCCACAACGTAATCGTCCGATAGCCGGCCTGACGGGAGAATCGGACGCACTCCGCAACCAGCCGCGCACCGATGCCGAGCCCGCGTGCCTCAGGCTCGACGATCAGCATGCGAAGCTTGGCGACGCGCGCCGATTTCCGCACGATGAACACCGACCCGACGTTCCCGCCGTCTTTTTCGGCGATCCAGCAGCGCTCGCGCTTCGGATCGAATCGCTCCACGAACTTCGCCACGAGCGACGCGACCAGCGCTTCAAAATGCCAATCGTATCCGTGCTCCTGTGCGTAGAGCGCGCCGTGGCGATTCACCACCCATCCCATGTCTCCCGGCTGCGGCGACCGCAGCAGGTACGGCGCACGATCGACCGCGCGATCGTCGAGCACATCTTCGATCGTGCGCATGGCGTCCACGAGGCGCCGCCGCTCGCCTGCCGACAGCCGCTGCAGCATGGCGCCGACGTCGCGCTGCGATCGGGCTTCGAGCTGGGCGACAGCGCGCCGGCCGCGGGTCGTGAGCGACAGGTGACTCCGACGTGCGTCGGCGGCCGACACCCGTCGCGCGACCAGGGCGCGACGCGTGAAGCCGCGGATCAGTCGGCTCAGGTAACCGGCGTCGAGATCGAGCGCGCGCGCCAGTTCGGCAGCGGTCGGCCGATCGCGATGACCGAGCTCGTACAGAACGCGGCTCTCGGCGAGCGAAAACGGGCTGCCGAAGGGCTCGCGGCGCAGCACACCGATACGTGCCGTATAGAAGCGGTTGAACGCGCGCACCGCGTGTATCTGTGGATCGCCATCCATGCGTGCTATTGTCAAGCAATTGCTTGACTTCGTCAATTAATTCGACGGCGCCGCCGGGCCCGCACCCAACAGAACGCTCGCCTGACAGGCGTGCGCGACACGTCGCTCGGTCTGAAGCCGTCGGCTGCCGCAGAGGGCTCGCCCGGACCAGGCTGTCGCTGCATGTCGACGATCTCATGCCGGCAGCGGCGGCATGGACAGTCCCGGGGTGGCGAACATCATCTCGGTAATCGCCTTGATGCTGCGCTGGCCGTATCGGAACGGTACGATCAGCCGCAGCGGCGCGCCGTGTCTGGGCGGAATCGGGGCGTCGTTCATCAGCCACGCGAGCATCACCTGCGGGTGCTTCAGGATGCCCACTGGCTCGTCGACGTAGTGCCGATCGGACGCGATCAGCCGGCAATAGTGCGCGCCGGCCACGAGGCCGAGCATCTCCGCGAAATCCGCGAACCGCACGCCGGTCCATTTGACGATGCCGTGGGGATTGACCGCGCCGCATTGCAGCAGAAACGTATGCGACACGCGTGGCAATCGTTCGAGATCTGCGAAGTGCAGCGTTCCAGTCAGCTTCGCCAGGCCGCGCGTGTCGACCTTGATCTTCATCTTCTGGTAGTCGTATTCGGTCTCCGGCGCCTGCCGATTGGGGGTGCGCCACATCAGCGGATCCGTGATGGCGCCCGCTTCACTCGCCTCGTGCTCCGGCGCCGAGCCGTCTGCATTGAGCGGCAACGGCGCCGGAAAGCCCTCGCGCAGCGGCCGTTCGACGAGCTGCTCTGGCCAAGGGGCCGCCGGCTGCGCAGGCTGGCCGCGCAGCGTCTCGCCGGTCAGCGAGGCGACCGATAGCCCCGCCAACGTTGCGCCGGAGACACGGATCGCGTCACGTCGTGAGATCGTCATGATGTCACCTCCAGCAACCCATCTGGATCAGAAGCAAAAGTGAACGGTCTTGGGTCCTCCGTTTCGTTCATTGGTCTGTGGCATGGCGCATTTCACAGCAGACATCGATTCCAATGTGAGCAATCCAAGGACACCATATCACCCTGGACCCAGAGCGGCCGACCTGTATTACGATAGGCGGCCGTGAGCAGACCGATACGCACGGTGGCCATCTCCAGACAGCGAGGCAGCGGAGGATCCTTTGTCGGACGTACGCTCGCCGACCGCCTCGGCTACCGCTACATCGATCGCGAGTTGCTCCGAGACGCCTGCGAATACTTGTGCGCACGGGACGCGCAACAGCAGGAGGCGGCGAACACGTCGTGGTGGTCGCGCATCGGCCAGACATTCGCACTCGGTGTGCCCGACTGCGGGTACGTGCCGCCTTCGACGGAGACCGTGTACGAGGGTGAGCTGTTCGACATCCAGATGCGGCTCATCCAGGAAATCGTCGATGAACATCAGGCCGTCATCGTCGGCCGCGGCGCGGCGCAAACACTTCACGGTCGCAGCGGCGTCGTCTCGGTGCTCCTTCGCGCGCCGGAGTCGTTTCGGATCGACCGTGTCCAGGAGATTTACCACCTGGACGACCGTCGCGAAGCGCAGCGTCTGGTCTACGAATCGGATCGGGATCGCGCCAGGTTCATCCGCGCGATAGCGGGGATCGACTGGACCGATGTCGCCGGCTACGACCTGGTGATCGATACGGCGGCCGTCGGTTTCGGCACTGCGGTCGAGATGATCCTCCGCGCCGCCCACGTCCCGGCTACGCGTGTTTGACGCGGCCCCAAGGTCAGGCGCTACGCCTCATCGATGCTTCCCGGGCGCGATCGCGCGCGCTGGCCAGCAGGGATGCGGCGCTATGTGGCGTCGCTCTACGATGCGACGTCCGAATGCTGGGAGCGGGTGGCAACCTTCATCGACGCTCATTGAACCCGGCGGCCCGAGCGGCTACACTCGCCGGATGCCCAACCCTATCTGTCATTTCGAAATCGGTTGCCGCGATCGCGACACGACGGGCGCCTTCTACGCGAAGATGTTCGACTGGACGTTGAGACCCGATCCACACGCCACGGCCATCAAGACCGGCGGCGACATCGGCGGGCACATCACGGCGCTCGGCCACGAACCCCATAACTACACGCTGGTGTACGTGATGGTCGACAACGTGGCGGCGGCGCTGGCGAAGGCGGAAAGCCTTGGCGGCAAGAAGCTGATGGGACCGCAGCCGCTTCCGAACAACACCGAGTTCGGCTGGTTTTCCGATCCCGAAGGCAACATGATCGGCGTGTATGCCGAAGCCAAGAAGTGATGTAGCGAACCGATGCTGCCGAATCCCTACGGGCCGCCCATCACGCTGGACGCGGCCAGAAAGGCGGCCGCGCCCGCAGTCGCGGAAGCGAACGCGAACAACTGGCGCATGGCGGTCGCCATTGTCGATCCGGCCGGCGAGCTCGTGTACTTCGAGAAAATGGACGGCGCGCAGAATGGCAGCGTGAAGGTGGCGATTGCCAAGGCACGCTCAGCGGCGCTCTTCAAGCGCCCGACCAAGGTGTTTCAGGACACACTCGCCGCCGGCGGAGACGGCCTTCGCATTCTCGGACTCGAAAACGCCATTCCGGTCGAAGGCGGCGTCCCGCTCGTCGTCGACGGTCACATCGTCGGAGCGATTGGATTGTCGGGCGGGACGAGTCAGCAGGATGGCCAGTGCGCGAAGGCCGCAGTCGATGCGCTGAAGTAACACATGGACCGGCGTACGCTGCTCAAGAATGGCGGTCTCGCCCTCGCCGGACTCGGTCTCGGCGGTTGTTCCGCGCGATCGACCTACCATGCAAGCCAGACCCGACCGCGGATCAATCTCGCGCCCGTTCACGCTTCGTGGGATCGCGTCATTCGTACGACCGTCGGGCTGCGTCCCCACCGCGACTCCGGGTTCGTGCTGCGCGCCGACAAACTCGACGCAAAGCTGCTCGTGCACAACTACGGCCACGGCGGCGCCGGCATGTCGCTCGGGTGGGGGACGGGTGCGATTGCTGCGGACTTCGCGCTGGAGCAGCCGGAACGGCGCGCCGCCGTCATCGGCTGCGGTTCACCGGGGTTAACGGCGGCTCGCCAGCTGCAGCGACGCGGTTTCGACGTAACAATCTACGCGATGAGCATCCCACCCGACACGACGTCGAACATGTCGCTGGCCGGCTACACGCCGGTGTCGGGGCTCGTGTCGACGGATCGCCGCACGCCGGCTTGGGACGCGCAGTTCCGACAGGCCGCCGAAATCTCGTATCGCCAGCTTCAGCTTCTGGTCGGCGCAGGCTACGGCGTGTACTGGCAGGACAGTTACAGCGCGACCGACGATCCGAATCGCCAGGGCGGCGGCGGTGGCGGCGCCGAAGCCGGCGACCTCCTGCCCGATCACCTGCGGACCGGCGACCACCGCGAGGTGTTCGGCCCCGGCGAGCATCCGTTTCCGGCGAAGTATGCCATTCGCCGCTCCAATCTGCGGATTGAGCCTTCGATCTACCTCGATGCGCTGGTCCGCGACTTTCAACGCGCTGGTGGACGCATCGTGATACGCAAGTTCGACACGCCGCGCGATCTCATGTCGCTGACCGAGCCGGTGATCGTCAACTGTACCGGACTGGGATCGAAAGCGCTTTTCAACGACGAGGAACTCGTACCGGTGAAGGGGCAACTGACGGTGCTCGTGCCTCAGTCGGAGGTGACGTACAGCGCCGCGGGACGTCCGCCCGGGATGCCGCCACCCCCGCCCGGCAGCGGTGGTGGCGGAGGCGGCAATCCGAACAACGGCGCCAGCATGAACGCGCGCAGCGACGGACTCGTCCTCGGCAACATGATGGAGCGCGGGAACTGGTCGCTCGACATCAACGAAGACGTCCGTCGCCGCGTGGTCGATCTCGCGGTGAGATTCTTTTCGGCGATGCGAGCGCCGGCGCCCGGCATACCATTGACGCGATCCGAGCCGCCTCACACACCGCCCAGCCTCGAAAGTTTCTTCGATCTGGAATCCTGAGCTACCACGGCAGCGTGCGCTTCGAGTACTGACGTCCGATTTCGGCAGCCTGCTGGTTCGCAGCTCCGATCATCACGCCTTCCTTGATCATGTCGACAACGTTGTCGGCGTTCATCGAGTTGAGGAAGAACAGATGACTGGCTTTCACGGCAGCGAAGACCTTCGCGCGCGCCGCTTGCAACTGAGCCGGCATGGGGCCCGGCCCATTCTTCACACCGAGCGAAAATGCCATATCGCCAGGTCCCCATTCGGCGAACGCAATGCCGGGAACCTTCGTGTTGGCCTCGGCGTTCTCGAGCGCGTACTTATCCTCGAGCTTCAACCCGATCATGAGCTCGCCCTTGGGGTTCAGCGGCCATACGTCCGCCTTCTCGGCGTATTCGTCGCCTGACACTCCCCAGATGCGGGCGGCGGTCGGATTCCCGTGCACACCCCGGCGCCCGCCGTATGCCGGAAATCGCACGGCCTCGACGAAGGCGCGCACCGCGCCCGGCGCATCCGCGTGACACAGCAGAATGCCATGGACGCCCGTCGCCAGCACCTGATGGAACATCCACGCGTTGGCGCGAACCGTGGCTTCGTCCGTGCCGTTCACGGGCACGTTCACGATCACGGCCGGCGTGCGGTGACCGCTCTTCGTCGGCCCGCCCTTGACGAGCCCTTTCATATATTCCGCGAGGCCCTTGACGTCGAACGGCGCGTGCTCCATGTCGTAGCTGATGTAGTCGGCCCACGTCTGCGCGTCCTTCACGCCCTGTTCGAAGCTCCCATCCGTCCCCTCGTGCGAACCGGTGTAGTAGATCGGCTGACCCTGCGCCAGCAACTCGATCGCGCGGTTGATCCGATGCCCGTTCGGCGTGTCGGCGCGGAGACCGACCACGCACAGCAACACAGCGAGCCACGCTGCAAGCATTCTTGGAACGACTGTCATGGTGGTTACTCCTTTTCTCAACTCGCGACCCTGAACGGGTCGCGCTGCTCGGATGTTGAAGGGTCGCACTACTCCCGAAGCCCGAACACACACAACGCCAGACCGGAGATCGTTGCAACGTACTGCTTGCCATCCACCTCGAAGGTGACCGGGCCGTTCACGATTTGCGCGCCAAGACTCGCTTTCCAGAGCAATGTTCCGGTTCGAGCGTCGAGCGCGTGGAAATAGCCTTCGCGTCCGCCCGCGAAGAGCAGATCCGATGCAGTCGTCAGGATTCCACCGTCGGCGACGTCCGTCATCGGGAATCTCCACTTCGTCTCCCCCGTCGTCGCTTCGAGCGCCAGCACGGCGCCAGTCGCTGCGGCCTCGGTCCAATTGTTGATCGGTCCGCGGCGTATTCCTGGTGACGGAGCGCCGGGAACGGGAACGTGAGGACGGTTCACGCCGCCGCCGAAGTTGCGACCTTCCTGATATTCGACCGGCGTGCCGCCAAAAATCGTCGCATAGTTTTCCCAGGCCGAAACGTAAAAGAGGCCGGTGCGGGGGCTGTAGGACGGCGAATACCAATTCGTTCCGCCCTGATTGCCCGGCCACGTTGGCTGCCCCGGTGGCTGTACCGTCTGGATGGGACGTCCGCGCTCGTCGAATCTGGACATCCAGTTCACCTTGACGAAGGGATGACCCGACAAAAACCGGCCGGTCGCGCGCTCCAGCACGTAGAAGTTGCCGTTGCGATTGGCCCAGAGCATCGCTTTGAGCGGACCGCCGTTCCACATGATGTCGGCCAGAATCGGGACCTGTACCGAGTCGTAGTCATAGCGATCGTGAGGCGTGAACTGGTAGTGCCACTTGAGGCGGCCCGTGTCGGCGTCGAGCGCAACCACCGAATCGGTATAGAGGTTATCGCCGGGGCGCTGGTCGGCGTTCCAGTCGGGGCCCGCATTGCCAACGCCCCAGTACGTGAGGTTGAACTCGGGATCGAACGAACCGGTGACCCACACGGATCCGCCGCCGTGCTTCCAGGCATCTGAATCGCAGAAGGTGTTCGACACCGGCGGACAGGGCGCCCACGTTTCAAACCCGGGTTCGCCCGGATTTGGAATCGTCGAAAAGCGCCAGGCCTCCCTGCCGCTCTTCGCATCGTACGCGGCGACGAATCCGCGGATGCCATATTCCCCGCCACCGACGCCGACGATCACCTTGTCCTTGACGACGAGCGGCGCAAGCGTCAGCGAGTAGCCGGCTTTCGTATCCGCCACCCGGGTGTTCCACAGCGGATGGCCGGACATCGCATCGATCGCCACGAGATGTGCATCGAGCGTGCCCATGAACAGCGTGGTGCCAAGGATGGCCAGACCGCGATTGTTCGCGCCGCAACAGACCAGCGGATTGGGCGCGACCGGGTATCGATAGATCCAGAACACACGGCCGCTCTTCGCATCGAGCGCCACCACGTCGTTCGGCCGCTGCGTTACGTACATGATGCCGTCGACGACGAGCGGCGATGCCTGCCACGCGCCGACGGCCGCACCCTGATACATCCACTTCAACTCGAGGTTCTTGACATTGGTCGGATTGACCTTCGTCAGCGCGCTGTAGCGCGTGCTGGAGTAGTTGCCCGAGTACGTGACCCAGTTCCGCGCGTCCTGCATCGCGTTGATCAGGCGCTCGTAGCTGACCTGCGCGTACGGACCGAAGGAGAAGAGAAGCACGAGCGTACAAGTCTGAAGTACGAAGTTTGAAGTCCGAGGACTCTTCGAATTGACTTCTGACTTCTGACTTCGAACTTCCGACTTGCCAGCTTCCATGGCTATCGCCCCTTCAAAGACAGGAGAAACGCGAGCAAGTCGGCCAGTTCGTCGGAGCTGAGCACGCCTTTGTACGCGGGCATCGGCGACGTCGTCAGGATCGTGAACTCGCGAAGCGTCGCCTTGTCGAGAGACATCAGCCGCTCGCGATCGTCGATCAACTGCAGCGCATAGGTGTCTTCGTTGAGCCGGCGTCCAGTGATCACCGTCCCGTCGCCGGTCACGATACGGACCGGACGATTGATCGGCATCATCTGGCTGGTCGGATCGAGCAGCGATCGTTCCAGCGAGCCTGCGCCGCGCAACGCCCCGATGTCGCTCAAGTCCGGCGCCACGCGCGAGCCTTGCGCGCCGACGCGATGACAGCGCATGCAATCTTTCTGTTCGAACACGGTGCGGCCACGACCTTCGTCCCCCAGTTTGGCCGTGCCGCGATCGAACGTGTTGATGTTCCGGAGATAAGCAACGATGCCCGTCAGCTCGGGCGGGTCCAGTCGAAATCCCAGCATACCTGTGCCGGGAATGCCGTTCGCGATGATGCGAACAAGATCCTGATCCGTTGTGCCATTTCTGAACTTGCCGCTGCGAAAATCCACGCCTGCCACACCGTCGCCCGTCGGACCATGGCAGGTATTGCACTGCGCGGAATACAGCCGTTCGCCGTATGCGATGTCGACCTGCGAGTAATCGTTCCCACGCGTTTGAGCTGGGACTTGCAACGCGGCGACCCGGGACATCATCCCGAACACGCCGGCCATCACGAGAAGAGCTGGCGATGTGACGCCATGGCGGCGCTGCATCGCCGGACTTGTACTCGAAGTGCGTGAGGTTGTCCAGACGTGACCGCGCGTGGCCAGCGCCTCGCTCGACAGCTCGTCAGCGCCAGTGTCCGTGCGCGAAGGACCAGCCCCGGCGCTCCTGGACCCAGCGACCCGGAGCCCACACGCCATGCGCGCGCGGCGGCAGGTCCGGGCGCTGATCAACCACTCCCGCAGGGACAACCGTCTCATGCCGCACGAACTATGGCAAGAACCGCGCGCGCAGCAGGGAGTACGATACGCGTTCCGATCCGGAGGTTGGTCGCATGCGAAAGCTGGACATCTTCACCCATTTCTTTCCCCACCGCTATTTCGGGCGAATGATGGAAATGGCGCCGTCGCACAAGGACATCGGGAAGCGGGTTCGCAATGTTCCTCTCCTTCACGATCTCGATGCGCGCCTTCGCGTCATGGACGAATTCGGCGACTACCAGCAGATCCTCTCCCTGCCGGCTCCGCCGATCGAAGCATTTGCAGACGCGCGCAGCTCCGAGGAGCTCGCGCGGATCGCCAACGACGGATTTGCGGATCTGGTACGGCAACATCCGACTCGCTTTCCGGCTTTCGTGGCATCGCTTCCTATGAGCGACGCCGACGCAGCGTGCAGGGAAGCGGCACGCGCGGTGCAGGACCTCGGGGCGTGCGGCGTCCAGGTATTCACGAACGTCAACGGCGCACCACTCACCTCGCCCGAGTTGCTCCCGTTGTTCGACCTCATGGCCGAATTCAACCGGCCCATCTGGATGCATCCGGTACGAGGCGCCAGCTTCTCCGACTATCAGACGGAGATGAGCTCGCAATTCGAAATCTGGTGGACGTTCGGCTGGCCGTACGAAACGAGCGTAGCGATGGCGCGTATGGTCTTCGCGGGATTCTTTGACAGGCATCCCGATCTGAAAATCATCACGCACCACATGGGTGGCATGATTCCGTACTTCGAGGGCCGCATCGGACACGGCTGGGATCAGCTCGGAACACGAACGTCCGACGTGGACTATGGCGCAGTGTTGAAGACGCTGAAGCGCCGGCCGATCGACTACTTCCGCTTGTTCTATGCGGACACCGCGCTGTTCGGCGCAGTGGCGGCGACGGCATGCGGGCTCAGCTTCTTCGGCGTCGATCGAGTGCTGTTCGCATCCGATACGCCGTTCGAACCGGAGCCCGGCCTCTACATCCGGGAAACGATCGCGGTCATCGACAAGCTTCCGGTTACCAACGAGGAGCGGGCGCGGATCTACGCGGGGAACGCGCTCGCGCTGCTCAGACTCCAAGCCAACAGGTAGCACTTGCGGGCGGCTGTTCGTCACCGCCGCCGCGAGCGAACTCGAGTGGAAAACAGCGGCCTCCGGGCCTGGCCTACAACGCCCACGCCGAGTCACGTAATTCCCAGGGTTAGCATGGAGGGTGAGGGGTTATAGGTAAGCGTTAGGGTCAGGGGCTGGGTCGACTCCCAAGCCTGTGCGGGCGCGACGCTTGCAACGAGGTCATCCAAAGGAGTTCGAAATGGATGAGCTGTTTCTCGTCGGGCGATTGATCTTCGGCGGATTCTTCCTTTACAACGGCGTCAACCATTTCCTGGCAACAGCTTCGATGACGCAGTACGCCGCGGCGAAGGGTGTTCCACTGCCAGAGGTCGCGGTGATCGTAGGGGGGCTGCTCCTGCTCTGCGGCGGCCTGTCGATCGTTCTTGGCTTCCTGCCTCACGTTGGTCTGGCCTGTATCGTGGTGTTCCTCGCGGGCGTGACCCCCGCCATTCACAACTTCTGGGCAAGTCCGGCTGGAGTCGAGCGAACCTCCGATCTCGTGAACTTCACCAAGAATGTGGGGCTGCTTGGCGGCACGTTGGCGCTGTTCGGCGTACCGCGGCCCTGGCCGTACAGCATTCAGCGACGCGCACGGATGATCGCGTAAATCCGCCCGTTACGGCCGCGACTGAAACGTCGTGCTCCCTTCAACGAGGACGCTACTCTGACCTCAACGCGACGAGCGGATCCACGTGCGTCGCGCGCAGCGCCGGCAGGTAGCTCGCGCCAACGGCGGCAATCGTCAGAATCGCCGGCACGATGCTGAACGTCATCAGATCGGTCGGGCTCACGTTGAAGAGCAGGCTCACGATTAGCCGCGTGAGCGCCAGCGAGATGGCCAGACCCACGACGACGCCGGCAACCGTAAGCCGCAGTCCCTGGAATACGACCAGCTTCAGCAGATCGCGTCTGTCGGCGCCGAGTGCCATCCGGATGCCGAGTTCGCGCGTGCGCTGACTCACGGCATAGGACATCACACCGTAGATGCCAATCACGGCGAGCACCAGCGATAGTCCTGCGAAGACGGCGAGCAGCCACGCGCCCATGCGCGGCGCCCACAGCGCCTGATCGAAGATCTCGTTCAGGGTGAACACGCCCGTCAGCGGCAGATTGCGGTCCAGCTGCTGCACCTCCCCGCGTACTGTCCCGAGAAGCGCCTGCGGACTTGCCGCCTTCACGAAGAGGGAGAGCTGCGGCTGATACACCTGCGTGGTCGCCTGATAGATATACGGCGTCGGATCCTCACCAATGAAGTTGTATTTGCTGTCCTTCGCGACGCCGACGACCTCCTGAAAATTGTTCTGGCCGAAAAACTTGAACCGCTTGCCGATCGGATCCTGATCCGGCCAGAACCGCTTCGCCATCGTCTCGTTGACAACGACGGCGGCGGGCGTGTTGGGCTGATCCGCGTCGCCAATCGTGCGTCCGCGCAGAAGCGGGATGCCCAGTGTCTGCAGGTAATTCGAGCTCGCAACGGTGATCTGCACCAGGCGGCCCGACCGACGGTCGGACGAGTCCTGCCCATCCAGGAACACCGTGCGCGCGAATCCGCCTGCAAAGAGCGGCGTGGTGCTCGCCAACGTCGCCGACTGAACACCAGGGACAGCGGCAGCACGTTCGAGTACGCGCTGCTGGAATTGGCGCCCGCGCTCTTCGGTGTGGCCCTGCGCGCCGACATCGAACGACATCACCGCAAGGTGGTCCACGTCGAATCCGGGATTGATCTTCTGTGCGTTCTGCAGGCTGCGCAGAAAAAGCCCTGCGCCGATGAGCGCCACCAGGGAGAGGGCGACCTGCGCGGCAACCAGCAGGTTCCGCATGCTGAACGGACTTCGCGAACCGGGTACTGATGCCGTCTTCTCCTTGAGTTCAACGACGAGATCGGGCCGGGATGCCTGAATCGCCGGAACCAGGCCGAAGAACACACCGGTGGCCAGCGCGACCACCAGCGTGAAGAACAGCACGCGAGTGTCGGGATGAATATCGATGGCGTCCGGCTGCAGGAACGGCGGACGATACGACCACAACAAGCCCTGCGCCCAGGAGGCGAGCAACAAGCCCGCGGCGCCACCGAGGAGTGCCAGCAACGTACCCTCGGTCAGCAGCTGACGGATTAACTGCCCTCTCGTTGCGCCCAGCGACAGCCGGACGGCGATCTCCTTCTGTCGCGCGGCTGCGCGTGACAACAGCAGGTTAGCCACGTTTGCACACGCGATGAGCAGCACCAGCACGACGATCGTCATCAGTAGTCCGCCCGCAGCGACGAGATTGCCACGGAATCCGGGATTGATGGTCGCCTGTGCCAGCGGCACCAGCGTGACATTTCTTCCTTTGTTCTCGTTCGGATACTCCTGCTCCAGTTGTCGAGCGATCGTCTTGAGATTGGCTTCGGCCTGCCGGACCGAGACTCCCGGCCTGAGGCGTCCGGTCACGTTGAAGGCCAGGCCACGGCGCGAGTCGGGTTTGAGGAGCTCGAGGAAAAAGCCGGTGGCCGTCTGTGCGTACGTCATGTACGGCACCCACACGGCGGGGGCGCCGATCGCGTTCGTGCCCTTGAATCCCTTCGGCATCACGCCGACGACCGTGAACGGCTGGCCGTTGAGCGTGATGGTCCGGCCCACAATTGACGGATCGCCGCCGAACCGCTTTTGCCACTCGCCGTAGCCGAGCACGCACACCAGCTTCGCGCCTGGTGTTTGATCCTCTTCCGGCAAAAACGGGCGCCCGACGAGCGGCCTGGCGCCGAGCACTGGAAAGTAGTTGCCGGTGACGATTTCGCCGAACACCTGCTGCGGCTCGCCGGTCCCGCCAGTGATGTTGAGCGGCAAGCCCGTGTGCGCCGCCAGCCCGCTGAAGACATCGTTCTTGTCGCGGAGGTCCCGATAGTTCATCGGCGAGACCTGCAGGAACCCGAACGCACCGTTCTGATTGCGTTCGTCAGCTGTCCAGACGCTTACCAGTTGTGAGGGGTCATCAACCGGCAGCGGATTGAGCAGCACGGCGTTGATCAGCGTGAATATGGTCGTATTCGCACCGATGCCGAGTGCCAGCGACAGCACGGCCACGACCGCAAACCCGCGGCTCCTGGCGATCAGACGCACGCCGTATCTCAGGTCACGGAGAAATGTCGCCATATCCCCATCTTACAATCCGTCTTTCGCCAGCCGAAATGTCGCGTACACGTACGGATAACGGGTTCGGAACCAGTTTCGAAAGCTGGGGCGAAGCAACTCTCTCGCCGTTGCCGGCGAAGCGCCTTTCATCACGACGTGTGCACCGTCGAAGAAGTCGGCTGAATATTCCGGGTACGAGGCCATCGGCGTGAACCCGGGGAAGCCCGCGAACGGCGTGCTCGTCCATTCCCAGCCGTTTCCGACCAGATCTTCGATGCCGAAATGACTTTGGCCCGCCGGATGACTGCCGGCCGGTTGCGGATCCCAGCTGTTGAAATCAAACACACCGTGCGTAGCCCTCGGTTCGCTCTCGCCCCAAGGGTGGGTGCGCTCCGGGCCGTCCGCAGTTCCGTATGCGGCGCGCTGAAATTCGGCTTCCGTGAGCAATCGGCCGCCGCTCCAGCCGGCGAACGCGGCGGCTTCAGCCTGGCTCACGTACACCGGCCATGACGCCGGAAGCGGAATCAACTCGAACATGCCACGCCAGAAGTACCGATCATCGTGCCGTTCCCAGAACAACGGGTGCGTGATGCGTTCCTGCTGGATCCAGCTCCAGTCGTCTGGCCGCCACCACTTGGAGTTCGCGTACCCAGCGTCGTCGACAAAAGCCTGGAACGCCGCATTGGTCACGTTGTGCCGCTGCACCGAGAACGACGGTACGACCGCCGTGCAGCCGGGGAACTCGTTGTCCCAGCCGAACGGAATCGCGTTACGCTCGCGACCGAGGGTCACCCGTCCGCCCGACACGTGGATCCATTCGTTGATTGGCGGAGCCTCACCTTTGCGTGGCACGTATTCAGCCGGCTTCCGCTTCTGGTCGAACGGCAGACGATGCCAGATGTAGAGCAGCGTCTCCTGGTGCATCGCCTCGTGTTCGAGGATCGCGAACGCTGCCTCGCCGCGATCCAGCAGCGGGTGGCCCGGACGATCGAGATCGTCGTGAGCGAGCGCGTGCAGCACCTGCCGATCGGCTTCGTCGGCGAAGGCCTGCACCTCGTCGCGACTTGGCCACTGGTACGCTGCAGGATTCGTCGAGTCGAGATCGGACGGATCGATGCCTCTCGCGAACAGGCTTTCGAGCCGCTCGTCGATGCTGCTGCGGCCGAGTGCCCGCTTCACGAGCGTGTTGAAGCTGAAAGCCGGCAGATGTCCTTCGTAGAACACGATCGGGTGGCGCAGTGCGATCGGCTGGCTGTAGTACGCCTCGTCGGCGAGCAGATCGAACAGCATGCGCGACCGCGCGCGGTTTCGTTGATACCAACTCGTCAGCAGATCCGGCGTGACAAGAGATAGGTTTGCGGGCACGGCGTCCTCCGGTGTCGATCCTAGTTGATCTAGGTCGCGGATATCCGTGCGTCGACACCGCAGAGGCGGGGTAATGTTTCGCCGATCGGAGTGCGAAACACAGCATCGGCAATCTCGTCGAACGGCGTCGGCTCGGCGTTGACAATCACCAGCCGAGCGCCAGCGGCCTTGGCAAGCGGCACGGCGCCCGCGACCGGATAGACCTGCAGACTGGTCCCGATCGCCAGCAGTACGTCAGCATGCTCGGCGGCCTGCATCGCGCGATTGATGACTTCGGGGACGAGCGCCTGGCCAAAAGAGATCGTGGCGCTCTTCAGAATGCCACCGCACGACCGGCACGGCGGATCGTCTTCGCCGGCGCGGACACGCT
The DNA here is from genome assembly GCA_046728115.1 of Acidobacteriota bacterium. Taxonomy (GTDB): domain Bacteria; phylum Acidobacteriota; class Vicinamibacteria; order Vicinamibacterales; family CAVVIG01; genus CAVSWN01. The sequence goes on from JBKPDW010000421.1 coordinate 22,852, forward strand.
CGAGCACGCTCTGCATCGGACCGCGCCAACCGCACTGCATGCAGACGACCTCGCGCATCGTGCCGTGCACTTCGATGACTTTGTTCGGTGAGCTGCCCGCCATTTGTTGGAGGCCGTCGATGTTCTGCGTGACCAGCGCGTGGAGCTTCCCACGATGTTCGAGGTGCACCAGCGCATGGTGACCGGCGTTTGGCACCGCGCGCCAGGCTGGGTGATCCATGCGGCTCTGCCAGGCAAGCTTGCGGACCTCGGGATCCGACATGTAGCTGTGAATGTTCGAGAGCCGTTCGGCCTTCGGATTCTTCGTCCAGACGCCCTGGGGCCCGCGAAAATCGGGGATGCCCGACTCGGTCGAGATGCCGGCGCCCGTCAACGCGACGAGACGGGCCGACTGGTCGATCCAACCGCGCGCGATCTGCGCATCGGCCATGCTGGGAGTGTAACTGTGCGCATCCTCGAAACGGTGCGTCATTTGCGGTACAGTCGAGGTCCGGCATGGTTCACAGCGTCCTGCTCCTGCTGGTGGCCTTCGCACAATCCGCTCAGACGAATACAGGCGAACTCCGCATCGCGGTCACCGACTCGGCCGGACTGCCACTGCCAGGTCCGGTCCAGCTTGTCAGCGACGCAAACCAGATTCGAGAGCAGCTCGAGACCGACGCCCAGGGCGTGATTGTCGCCAAGCGGCTGCCCTTCGGCACCTATCGCATCGCCGTCACACGCGATGGGTTTGCTCCGTTCACCAGGCTCATCGATATACACACGTCGCTTCCAACGGATTATCGCGCCACCATGACTGTTGCACCGCTTCAGGCGCAGATTGACGTGCGCGCGGAAGACACACTGCTGGATCTGCATCAGACCACCACGGTGCATCGGATCGGCGTCGACCTCCTGCAGCAGCGCGCCACGGCGCTCCCCGGCCGTTCCTTGCCGGATCTCGTGAACACCCAGCCGGGCTGGTTGCTCGAAGCCAATGGAATCCTGCATCCGCGCGGATCGGAATATCAGACGCAGTACGTGTTCGACGGCCTGCCACTGACCGACACTCGTTCGGCGGCCTTTGCCTCCGAGATCGACGCCGACGAAATCCACGCGCTGAGCATTCTCACCGGCGGCTACCCGGCAGAATATGGACGAAAGCTGGGCGGCGTGATCGAAGTGGTCACCGCCAGCAGCGCGCAGCAGGGCTTCCACGGAAGCGTGACCGGCGCCGGAGGCAGTTTCAACACGGCGAGCGCTGATGCGATTGCCGAGTACGGCCAGCCGCGCTCGAGGAGAACGGTCAGTTTGCCGTGTCACAGGGTCAACGGCACACCGTGCGCGGGCGCATCAGCTACCAGCTGAAACCGTTCGCGTGGCTTGGAGGCACGGTCGCGTACGGCAGCGGGCTGCCGTTCGAATTCGAGGGCGACGTGTCGGAGGCGGTCGCGCAGTACGGACAGCGAATCGTCGACGGCGTGAATTTCGAGACTGGACGCGTGCGTCCATCGTTTGCTCTGGATGCCTCCGCCGGTTTCGTGCTGAGGAAAACGTCGGCGCGCAGCGTTCACCTTCAAGTCGACGTTCGCAATCTGACGAATCGGCTGAACGTCATCAACTTTGCGGGGCTTTTTTCCGGCACCGCCTTGGCGCCGCCGCGAAGCGCCGCCGTTCGTTTGCGCGCCTACTTTTGAACGCGCAGGAGCATCCGTCGAGGTGGAGTCAGCACGCTCCTTGCGTCAGACTGACCCAGGAGGGTTCCATGAGCAGCCTTGTCTTGAGTCCACCCGTCTTTGGATTCATCGTCGGCACCCGGATCGCGTTGGCGTTCGGTCTGGGACTCCTGTTGGCGGACCGCATCCCGGAGTCGCGGCGCCGCCAGGTGGCGTTGACGCTGATCGGGATTGGCGCAGCCACCACGATTCCTGCGGCGATATCGGTGCTTGGATCCCGCCGTGCCGACACACACGGCGCTGCGTCGCGAGACGTGTGAACGCGTCCAACTCATGCGGTACGGCCCGGTTTCGCCAGACACGCTACCCGCCCGCCCGCCGCGGCTATAATGCGGAACGGCCGGCACGGGCGGCCCACGGTCCGCGTCAAGGGTCGAACCCACCCGCTCACCCGTCGGATCGTCAGAGACCCTGACTTCCAGCCCGATCGCTGCGGACACCGGGCGCATGTGGAAGGAAGGTGTCTATGCCGACTCTCCCCGATCGCGCCTCACTGGAGTTCCTGAAGAAGCTGGCGAAAGAGCGGCTTCGGGTCCTGCGCGCCGCCAATCCGGCGACGAAGCTTGCACAGGCCCAGCTCGCCGTTGCGCGGGAGTACGGGTTTCCGAGCTGGCGCGCACTGAAAGCCGAGGTCGACCGGCGTCGGACGCCAACACTTACTGCGTTTTTTCACGCGTGTTCGGTCGGAGAGATCGTCGCACTGCACGAGCTCCTCACGAACGATGCGAGCCTCGTGCGGGAGCGCACCGTCGAAGGCAGCACGGGTCTGCATCTGGCCGTACGTCACCCCGCCGCGCTCCGTGTGTTGATCGAGTATGGCGGCGATCCGAACATTCGCGACGCGGGTGACAGCGCGAGCCCGCTGCATTTCGCCGTGGCGGACGGGAATCTGGAAAGCGTCCGAATCCTCCTGGATGCCGGAGCCGACGTCCATGGCACGGGAGACGTGCACAAAGGCGACGTCATCGGATGGGCGTCGCGCATTGGCAACGAAGATGTTGTCAATCTGTTGATCGAGCGCGGAGCGCGTCATCACATCTTTTCGGCGATGGCCCTGCGCGATCGCGACCTCGTCCAGCACCTGGTCGAGGAGAATCCCGACGCCCTTACACGCCGCCGTTCGCGCTTCGAGAACGGTCACACGCCCGTGCACGCCGCATTCGCTCCGCCCAATGGCCTCGGGTGGCTGGCTGGAACACCGGACTACGCGATGCTGGAGCTTCTGCTCGAACTTGGCGCGGACGCGGAGGCGTCCGACGACAAGGGCCGCACGCCGCTCGCGGTCGCGATGCTGAGAGGCGATCGGGAAGCTGTGCGACTGCTCAAGGCGGCCGGAGCCCTCGAGCCCGAGGCGCCGCAGGGGAACGCTGGAGACTTTCGAACGCAAATGGTCGCCGCCGCGAGATCGGTCACGAAGGCCACACCGATGCTCTCCGTGCCCGACATGCGCGCGACCGTCCACTGGTACGAGTCGATCGGGATCACCGTGGACGATCGCTACGAGGATTCGGGAAAGATGATGTTCGCGAAACTGTCCTTCGGAAGCGGTGAACTCGCACTGGGGCCGGGACAGGCTGCCGGCCCGCGTGACGTGTCGCTCTGGTTCTTCACCGATCGCATCGAGGAACTCTATCGGCTGCTCAAGACACGCCAGCTTCAGGCAGGTGACCAACCGCCGGTCCGATTTCAGGAGGATTTGTACGAACCGTTCTATGGCGGCCGCCAGTTCAGCGTCGAGGACAACAACGGATGCGCGTTGGTATTCTGGCAGCCAGCATGGCGTTCCACTCGATGAACCGCTGGGCCGTCCGAGCGGCTAGTGATTGACTGCGGACTTCTCTGCCGGCGAAGTCGGACGCACGCGAGCCTGCACGCTTCGAATGTCAGACAGCGGAATGTAGGACTGGAACTTCTGGAGAAAGTTGAGCACCCGTTTGTAGTCTTCCTGAGGAAGATTGAACACCGACAGCAAATCCTTGTAGCTGTCGTTGGTCATGTCGAGCCCGCGGCGGACGACTTCGCGTACGTCTTCACGCGTGATGTCGTGCATCATGAACGGCTGGTGCACCACCGTCCAGAAAGTCTCGCCTGCCATCATGCGTTCGAACAGGATGTCCGACCGGCGGCGTGGCGGCTCACTGCCCTGCGAATGTCCGTTCGACCGGCTCAGGAACAGTTCGCGCGGGAGATCGGCCAGCGTCACCTGGCCGCCGCGCGAGCGGACCACGAGTCGCTCGGCGATATTTCTCAATTGCCGCACGTTGCCGGGCCACGGGAAAGTGGCCAGGCGTGCAATCACTTCTTCGCTGAGTGGCGGCACGTTCACGCCGTGCCGGGCGCTGAACTGCCGGATGAAATGGGTGACGATGATCGGAATGTCTTCGGGACGCTCGCGAAGCGGCGGCAAGTCGATGTGAATGACGTTCAGCCGATAGTACAGATCTTCACGGAATTCTTTGGCTTCCACTTTTTCGATCAGACGCCGATTGGTCGCGGTGATGACACGAACGTCGATGACCGAGCGCCGCCGATCGGATCCGACCGGCTGAATCTCGCCGTTTTCGAGGAATCGCAGCAACAGTCCCTGCATTTGTGAGCTCATCTCGCCCACTTCATCCATGAAGATCGTGCCGCGATCGGCTTGTTCGAGCCAGCCGCGTTTGTCGGTGTACGCGTCCGTAAAGCTGCCGCGGACGTGACCGAAGAGTTCCGACGCCAGGAGCGTATCGGGGACGCCGGCGCAGTTGATGGTCACCAGCGGACCATGCCTGCGGCTGCTGCGATGATGAACGAGTTGCGCTACGACTTCTTTACCAACTCCACTCTCGCCTGTCAGAAGTACCTTCGCGTCCGAACGCGCCGCAAAGGTGAGGTCTTCTTCGATCTGTTTGTGGGCCGAACTCACTCCCAGGAACACGGGAGCCTTTTCCATGATGCAGCACCCCTGCCGGCAGACGCATCATACGCTGCCACGGTGATCTGTTGTAGGCGTTGCGGCCGCTCAAGTCAACGCAAATTTCTGTAAGGGCCTGATCCATTATGAGCCATGAAGCTCAGCAATGACATGACTGTGTGCACAAATATGCGTCAATTTTCACTGACTCTTTCCCTTGCCACGTTGCTTCACAGAGATTGTCACCGTCCGAGAATCGTCGACTCCAGAGGCGTTCGACACCCGGACCCAGAAGGCGGTCGTGCTCGTCAAGGAAGGTGTGGAATAGCTCGCCTGCACCCCTCCGGCGATGGGTTTGTCGGTCGACCCGGCCGTTCCGAGGTACCACTGGTAGGTCAACGGACCGGTCCCTGTGGCCCCAACGCTGACGGTCGCGGATCTGCCGGATAGGATCGTTTGGTCCACCGGTTCGATCGTGATCGAGGGTGGAAGAGCGCACGCCGTCGTTCGGAACGTGGCGTTCGCGCCCGCTGCCGTGCCGCCGCTATTGGTCGCGACGGCGCGGTAGTTGTAGACCGTATCGCAGGCCAGGCCTGCGACGGCGCCGTTTGGCATGGCGAGGCCTTGGGTACCTGAGCCGAAATCCAGAGTGGTGGTGCTGCTTCCGTAGGACATCGTCGGTCCGAACTGAAAATATCCGCTGGTCGTCGAACCATTCGGATTGATGACGCCGGCGAGCACTCCTCCTGTCGCAGTCACGGACGTGGCGTTACCCGTGGTCACGAGCGGTGGCTTTGATATCGTCGGCGTGGACTGCACCACCTGCGAATATTCGCTGACGAGACCGGTCGTGTTGTACGCCCTCACGCTGAAGAAGTACGAAATGTTGGGGTCTGGCTCAATGAATTGATGCCACGTCTGATTCCCCACATCCACGACGGACGTGTACTGGCCGGGCGCCGGACCAATCGAGACGAGATACCCGACGACGTCCGGTTCGATGTTGGGGTCCCACGTCACTGTGAGAGTGTCTGCGGCGGCCGTGCGAGCGCAGAGACACGAACCGAAGACTATTGCCGTGACGATGCGTGAGCCTCGACTCTGCTGGCGCACAAGTCGAGGAACCGATCGAAGACGGTGAACACCCTTGAAAACCGCTGCAATCATCGGCTCGATCTCCAACTCTTCAAATCGGGCGGAGGTAGAAGGGCGCGAAGTGTCCGCGCCCAGTCACGCCGCTGTCGGCAGAACGGCAAGAGCTCTGCCGTAAAGGCAGCACGCATCGAGCGCTCTAAGTCTCGTTGTGAGAGCTATTTATGGGAGCGTCGTTCGGTCGGTCCGAATACAGCCTTGTCGACGATTACAGGGTCGTCGCCCGGGTCTCTTTTTTCGTCGATCCGCCAGCCAAGGCGATAAAGATCCAGCGGCACTGGGCTCGGGCGAATCGCGCTAAGCCCTACAGCAGAGTGGCGAACCGAGGATTCGCAGGCCGGCGTTTGGGCGAATCTGGTCACTCCAGCCCGAGTTTTTTGTCAGCAGAATCGGTGAAAACTCAATCTGAATGGCGTAAGTTCCGAGCGCGTCCAGCTTGCGACTGAACGACCCTCTGCTCCGCAAGTCCACCGAATGCAGAGGGTTCCAGGCAATTGCATCCGTGTCGGGATCTCGAGTTCAAACTGCGGGAGACATTTTTGCGACCATGGCGTACCTGCTGCATCCGTCGAGTCGCCCTGACCAAATGTTGAGCCGGCGTGCCACGCCGGAGCGGAGGGTTTTGCGATGCTGTGCTTGGTCGGCAGCCAGGCCCCACGGTCGATTCTCCTAGTCGAGGCGGAACATCGACACGAACTTCAGGGATTGCGCCTGCTGTTCGAGTCTGCCGGGTTTCGTGTCGGATCGGCCTCGAGTTTCGACGCGGCAATACGGCTCATCCAATCGGATCCACCGGATATCCTGATCACTGACCTGAAGCTGGGACCCTACAACGGATTGCATCTCGCCCTGCGAAGCCGGGTCGATCATCCACAGATGGGCATCATCGTGGTTTCCAACTTCATGGACAGCGATCTCGCGGCCGAAGCGGCACGGCAGGAAGCCGCATTTCTCGTTCGACCGTTCGGCGATCTCGATCTGCTAAATGCCGTGAACCGCTCACTCAGCAGCGACAGTACGCCGGCAACGGCGATGAAGGAATCTGTGACCCACTGATTTCGCGCGCGCCTCGCGCGGGTCTCGACTCTGCTGGCACTCTACGGCCCCTGCGCAGGTGATCGTCGCGTGCAGACCGCGTGTCGTGCGGTGGCTCCGCTGACGAATCAACTGCGCAACGACCTCCTTGCTCGATCGACACCGTTCAGGAGACCGACGACTCCGACGTCGACCGACCGGCAGCGAGGCTGCGTCGTCGCTGCCGGTCCACCGACGTGTAACCCTTACGGTCTGGTCGTGCCCAGATCCGTCCACGAAGAGCCGCCGTTGTACCGCCACCAGTGATCTTCCTCCCCGAGCGTGTAGACCACGCCGTTCTTGTAGAGCCACCGATAGCCACTGGACACCAGCTGGCCGTTCTGGTAGCCGGGCAGACACTTGTTGGACGCATGGCGCGGGTCGCTGCAGGCGATCGGCGTCGTACCCTGGGTCCAGACATCACCATTCGAATCGACGATCTGCGTTGCGGAAGGAATCGTGGTGCCGCTTGCCGATTCCTTGGGGCCCATCGGACTAGTGGTGCCCAGGTCGCTCCACGACGTGCCGCCGTTGAAGCGCCACCAGTGTCCATCCCAGCCCAGCACATAGACCACTTTGTCGAGGTAGGCGATCTGGGTGCCGATATTCACGAGCTCTTTGTTCCGGTAGCCGGGATAGCAGCTGCCGGGGTTCGGACAGGAGACTTGCGTCGCGTTCTGCGTCCAGATGGCTCCCGTCGAGTCGACGATCTGCGAGGCGGTCGGGACCACGGTGCCGCTTGGCGACTCCGCGGGCGCCGCGGGACCCAGCGGGCTGGTGGTCCCGATGTCAGTCCAGCTGTTGTTGCCGTTGTATTTCCACCAGTGATCTTCCTCGCCGAGCGTGTAGATCTCGTGGCCGAGATAGAGCCACTGATAGCCGGACGAGACGAGCGCGCCATTCTTGTAGCCCGGCAGGCACTTGCTGGGCTCATGACTTGCCACGGAACAGGCCATCGGAATCGTGCCCTGCGTCCAGACATCGCCGTGGGCATCCACGATCTTCGACGCGGACGGAATCGTCGTGCCGCTTGCCGACTCCGCGGGCGCCACGGGACCGAGTGGGCTGGCGGTGCCGATATCGGTCCACGAGTTGCCGCCGTTGTATTTCCACCAGTGGTCTTCCTCGCCGAGCGTGTAGACGACGCGATTGAGATAGAGCCACTGATAGCCGCGAGAGACAAATTGGCCATTCTTGTACCCGGGCAGACACTTGCTCGGGGCATGACTCGCATCGCCGCACGGTACTGGTGTCGTGCCCTGCGTCCAGACATCGCCGTTGGCATCGAC
>JBKPDW010000422.1:0-4074 GCA_046728115.1 Acidobacteriota bacterium
ACCCAGCACTCTGCAGCGAAGCCACCCAGCGCTCTGCAGCGAAGCCACCCAGCACCCTGCAGCGAAGCCACCCAGCACTCTGCAGCGAAGCCACCCAGCACTCTGCAGCGAAGCCACCCAGCACTCTGCAGCGAAGCCACCCAGCACTCTGCAGCGAAGCCACCAAGCACTCTGCAGCGAAGCCACCAAGCACCCTGCAGCGAAGCCACTAAGCACTCTGCAGCGAAGCCGCTAAGCACCCTGCACCGACGCCGCCAGCGAAGCTGTCCCTGCCCAGCCCCTTACAATAGTCCACCGCATGCGCGAAGTCGCGATCATCGGGGCAGGCGAGTCAGGTGGTGCGATCGCGCATCTGCTGGCGCGCCAGGACCTTGCGAGATCGATTCGGATCGTGGACGAGGCTGGCTCCATCGCAGGCGGCAAGGCGCTGGACATCGCGCAGGCTGCGCCTGTACAGGCGTTTGCCACGCAGATTTCAGGGACGGACGACGTCGCGAGCGCTGCGGGCGCGTCGACAATCGTCGTCGCCGATCGTGCGAGCAGCCCGCGCAGCGTCGACGAAGCGCTGCAGCTCGTGAAACGAGTGGCGCAGTTGGCGCCCCGAGCCGTGATTCTTTGTGCAGGGACCTCGGATCGCGAGGTGATCGATCGCGCGGTTCGCGACTTCAAACTGAGCCGCTTGCGCGTGTTCGGCAGCGCGCCGGAGGCGCTCGTTGGCGGGGCGCGCGCGCTGATCGCGCTTGCCCTCAACGGATCGCCGGGCGACGTGGCCGTGTCTGTGGTCGGCGGTCCACCCGATCATATCGTCGTCACCTGGCACGATGCGGCGATCGCTGGCGTCGCAGCTACGCGTCTTCTGAACGAGGCGAAGCGTCGACGACTGAATGACCGGATCGTCGCGCTGTGGCCCCCTGGTCCCTACGCGCTTGCGGCGGCGGCGGTCGCAACCATCGGCGCGATGGCCGGCCGCTCCCGCCGGGCCGTGAGCTGCTTCGTGGGCCCCGACATCTCCTCAGGGACGCGGACCCGTACCGCCGCCATGCCAGTCAGGCTCGGTCCGTCAGGGATTGTGGAAGTGATCACCCCAACGCTCAGCGCAGCGGAGCAGGTTGCGCTGGAGAATGCGATGGGACTCTGATGAATCGCGTAGCCCAATTCACCACATTCACGTTCCGTACACCGGCCTGTGCAACGTAAGCCCGCCGGCGAATTCGGCGAGTTGCTTGCGAAGAATCAGGCGGCCGCGATGCAATCGCGACTTGAGCGTCTGATCCTTCACTTTCAGCATCGCGCTGGCTTCCTCGGTGGACATCCCCTGAATATCACGCAGCATCACCGGCGCGCGATAGATCGCGGGCAACGCGAGGATCGCCCCGACGACGCGGCGTCGAAGCTGCGAGCGGAAGACCTGTTCGTCGGGCAGATCGGCCCAGTCCGCAGGCTCGCGAGGGGCCTGCGGCGTTACCCTTTCTCCGTCGGTCGCGGATGAACGGTCGCTCTCCTGCGAACGTTGATATCGGGCGGTGCGCAGTCGCGACATGGCGGCATTGAACGTGATGCGGTAAATCCAGGACGACAGCGCCGCATCACCGCGAAATTCGCCAACCTTGCGGTGGACCTTGAAGAGCACGTCCTGGGTCACCTCTTCCGCGTCTTCGCGGCTGTGAAGATAGCGATAGGCAAGCTGGTAGATCTTCGGTCCGTACATACGAGCCAGCTCAGCCAAAGCGTGCTCGTCGCCAGCCTGCAGCCGCGTCAGAAGCTCATCATTCTGGGGGTCGTGCATCGATTTCCTCGATGCCCAAAGAACACCAACCCGCCATAAAATATTCCACACGTGAACTAACTACGATTCTGGAACCGGGATTTGGGGTGAGACCCAAATCTGGCGATCCTCCGGAAAGGCGGAGCCTGACTACCACTAAATGAAGATTCTATTGAAGTTAGTGGCGATCTTGTCTTCAACATCCAGCTGTCGCAGGGGCCGGCCGAGCAGTCGCTCCAACGAGGTGACACCTCGATCACGGATGCCGCATGGGAGGATCATGTTGAAATAGTCGAGGTCGGTAGACACATTCAAGGCAAAACCGTGGCTGGTGATCCAGCGGGAAATGCGGACTCCGATAGCGGCAAGCTTTTCCCGGCCGACCCAGACGCCGGTCAATCCTTCGACACGCGCGGCCTCGATGGCGAAGTCGGCCGCGGTCCTGATCAGCACTTCCTCGAGATCGCGAACGTAGCGATGGACGTCGCAACGGTCGGGCTTCAAGTCGATGATCGGATATCCGACGACCTGACCCGGACCGTGATAGGTGATGTCGCCGCCGCGGCCCGTCTCATGGACCTCGATGCCGCGCGCCGCCAGCGTCTCGGCACCGGCCAGGATGTGAGAGCGTCCGCCGTCGCCGCGGACGCCGAGCGTCAGCACGTGGGGATGTTCGACGAAGAGCAGCAGGTCGCCGACTCGCCCGGCGCGCCGGTCTTCGACGAGCGCGCGTTGCATGTCGAGCGCCTCGTCATACGGCACGCGTCCGAGTCGGCGTACTTCGAGCATTCGACGATTCGCGGACGCCGCTCGACTAGAACCGTCCCACTGCACCGGCGCTTGGCGCGACACTGCCATCACACCTGCGCGGCGTCCCAGTTTTCGAGCGCTCGCTTGACATGCGACATGAATTCGTCTGCGACCGCGCCGTCAATCACTCGATGGTCGTAGCCGAGCGACAAGTACGCCATCGGGCGGATCGCAATCGCATCGTCGATGACCACGGGACGCTTCTCGATGTTGCCGACGCCGAGGATCGCCACCTGCGGCTGGTTGATGATCGGCATCCCGAACAACGCGCCGAACACGCCGGGATTGGTGATCGTGAACGTGCCGCCGGCGACTTCCTCCGGCTTCAACTGCTTGCTGCGAGCGCGACCGGCAAGGTCGGCGACGGCGCGGCTCAGGCCGAGCAGGTTTCGTTCGTCGGCTTTCTTGATGACCGGGACGATCAAGCCCCAATCGAGCGCCACCGCAATCCCGATGTTCACGTCTGCGTGATAAACGACCGACTCCCCGTCCACTGATGCGTTGACGATCGGCACCGCGTGCAGCGCGTCGACGGCGGCCTTGATGATGAACGACAGATAGGTGAGCTTCGCGCCCGCCCGCTCGAACTCCGCTTTCCTTGCCTCGCGAATCTGCGCGACCCGAGAGAAATTCACCTCGAACACGGAGTGCACATGCGCCGACGTCCGACGGCTCAAGATCATGTGTTCGGCAATGCGCTTCCGCATCGGCGACATTTTTTCGGTCCGATCGCCTGCCGCGCGGCTGAGACCTTCGCGCTCCACGGGGCTTTCGCGCTCTTCCGACCTTTCCGGCATTTCCGGCGCTTTCTGCCCCTTCTGCCCCGACAGGAACTCGAGAATGTCGTTCTTGGTCACACGGCCTGCGATCCCGCTGCCGTGCAACTGCGAAATGTCAACCTGATGCTCCTTCGCGATCTTTCGCACGAGCGGCGATGAACGCTGGCGAATCGCATCTTCGGTGGATGGGGAACCACTCCTGGCCGCCGGGAGCGACGCGCCGTTTGCCTGAGGCGATGGCTTGGGCGGCTCGATCGGCCCGGCCGATTCCACGGTCGGAGTTTTGGCTTCTCGTCCGGGCGCGGGGACAGGCGGAGCGGAAGGAGCAGGTTGTGGCGACGCCGGCGCCGCTGGGACAGCCGCGGCCGCGCCGGAACTGATCACGCCGACCACGCTGTTCACGGCGACTGTCTCGCCTTCCTGCGCACGAATTTCCGACAGCACGCCCGCCGCCGGCGACGGGATCTCCGCGTCGACCTTGTCCGTCGAGATCTCGAACAACGGCTCGTCGCGATCGACCTTCTCGCCGACTTTCTTGATCCAGCGGATGATCGTGCCCTCGGCAATCGATTCGCCCATCTGCGGCATCACGACGTCAGTGGCCATAAAGGACCTGCGTATTGATGATTGCAAATTGCCGATTGCTTCAATTCAACAAGCAATTTGCAGTCTGCAATTGTCTGCAATTTGCAATTACAAATGTATTGCCGCGCCGTGTAC
>JBKPDW010000423.1:0-5442 GCA_046728115.1 Acidobacteriota bacterium
CTTCACGCGATCCGCGTCCGCTTTCGCCAACGACTTGGCGAGCGCCGTGCGCGCGGCGACGAATTCGCCGAGCGGCCGTTGATAAAGTTCGTCGATCTTCGAGTCGAGGTCCGACAACGCCAATCCCTAACCCCTAACGCCTGAACCCAATCCCCTGGCCCTCGTCCTTACGGGTGAGACACACTGATTGTGTACGTCTGCGGAGCGGTCAGCGTTCCAACGTCGAAGATGAAGACGCAGTACTTGCCGGAGACAATCTGGCCGCCGAGAGCCTGGGTATTGGGCGTGGAGAAATTGTTTTGCTGCAGAACGCTCGTCGTGCAGGACCCGTCGTTGTTGCCGACGGTCCAGGCGAGACCGACCAGGAGGTTCGTGTTCGGCCCCCACGCGGTGAGCGTGACGCTGAACTCGCCTGTTTTCGAGACCGAGAATGGATGACTCGCGGAACTTCCCGGGTTCAGCGTGCCGGGGAATGATTGGGTGGTGTTGTTCGACGGCGTCGTGATCCCTTTGCAGGCGCCGGCCGCAAAGCCACAGAAGGCCACAACGAACGCCGCCGCGAATCGCGCGCGCATGTCTCGTTCCTTTCGCTTGTCACCAATTGTGAAGCCTGATCGCGGTCCGACTCCGTGCGTGAGTCAGATTGTACTCTGGCGCGCGACTACGAGTGGACGCCGCGATCCGGGCGTGCGCCTGTCTCCAGCAGCCGCGGCCCGGCGATCATCAGGCGATCGGCCTGGCTCGCCAACGATGCGGACAGCAGCGCGTGACGTTCGGCGTCGCGAGCGATCTTCTGGGCGAGAGAGATCAGCTCCGAGCCTTTCGCGGATCCAGTCTGCGACCTGGCGGGCTTGTGTCGAGCCATCAGATTTCATGATGCGGGAGGTGGGAGAAGATGGCAACCTCAGCCGACGCGCATGCGTCGCATATACTGCCGTGATGTCTCGTTCGACGCGTGTCGCGGTGGTCCTCGCGGTGCTGCTGGCCTTCGCGTCGGCGCTCGCGTTGACGCCGCCACGGGGTCCGCGATCGATGCGCCAATTCAACCCGACACGGTTGGCCGGCCTCGAGCTCCGAATGTGGCAGGCGTATTACGCGAAAGAAAACGTCACGCTGTTCGGGCTGCTCGTCGTGATGCTCCACGAACAGTATCGATACTCGTGGGCGACCGCGACAGTGGAGGCCTTTCACCTTGCGCGGGCCGCAGCGAGGTTCGCCGAGCTGCGCGACAATTACGACGTCGTGCTGCCTGATCTCGAAGCGGCGTACCGGACCGCGAAGTGGTGGCTGAGTGCCAGGTTCGACCCCGGTGCAGTGGCGCGCGCTGAGCTCGCGTGGTGGGTTGCGCGACGAGGACCGGATCGCAACAGCGCCGAAGAAGTGGGGCGGCTGATGGCCGAGGAATACGCATTGCTCTACGAAACGTCGGTCGAGCGCGTTGCGCCGGCCGCGATGCTGCGCGCGGTGGCGGGGAAGCTTCGCGACGATCAGGCGCCGCGTCCCGATTGGGATCGAATCGGCCGACTGCTGCAGCAGTCCTATCACGAGCTGCTGGCGGCCCTCTCGATCGAGAACGTGTAGCGGCTCGACCATGACCATCGACAGCGTCGCAACGGCGCCGGCCCCCTTGACGTTTCGCGAAGTGCTGCAGATCGACGTGATCCGCCGCATCTGGTACGCGCAGCTCGTCAGCCTGTTCGGGGATTTCCTCGCGCTCTTCGCCGTCATTGCCGTCGTGTCGTTCCGGATGCACGGCACGCCGGCGCAGGTGACGGGCATTCAGATCGCCTACATGCTGCCGATCGTGTTCGTCGGCCCGATCGCCGGGGTCTTTGTCGACCGATGGCCGCTCAAACCGACGCTGATCGCGAGCGATCTCATTCGGGCGGCGCTGGCACTGATGCTGATCCTGTCCACCGAAGTCTGGCACGTGTACATCGTGCTGGGCGCGCTGAGCTGTGTCTCGGCATTCTTCGGTCCGGCGCAGACGGTCACCATCCGCAATCACGTGCCCACTCACGGTCTAATCTCGTCGAACGCGCTCATGCAGTTCGCCTTCATGGGCAGTCGCATCGTCGGCCCGGTTGCAGCGGGGGCGATCGTCGCGGCGTTCGGACCGGCAATTTGCTACGCGCTGGATGTCGTCAGCTTCATCGCGTCGGCTGCGCTCATCGGCTCGGTCGTCATACGCCGGGCGGCTGCGCCCGACACAGCGGAATCGTCGAGGAACCGCATCCATGCAATCTGGGTGGACATGGGGAAGGGGACGAGCTTCATCTTCGGGCACTCGGCGCTGTTGTTCGTGGTGCTCTCGATGGCCGCCGGATTATTCACGATCGGCTGCTTTGCGCCGCTGATCTCGATCTACGTCCGCGACACACTACGGCAGAACGCGAAATTGTTCGGGGTTGTCAGCGGTGCCGTCGGCGTCGGCATGATGGTCGGCACGCAGGCCATTCGGCAACTCGCCAGGCGCGTGGCGAACGATACGCTGGTGCTCGCCGGACTGGCCGGCATCGGCGTCGGCGTCTTCCTGCTCGGCGCCGTACCGTTCATCGCCGCCGCGCTGCTGTCGACGTTCACGATTGGATTCGCGTTCACGGCCATCATGGTGCCTGCGCAGACGCTCATGCAGCGCGAAACACCGCACGACATGCTGGGCCGCGTGGCGAGCACGCAAATCTCGGTGATTTTTCTCGCCCAGATTCTCGGACTGGTGCTGTCAGGAACGCTCGCGCAACTGTTCGGCGTCCGGATGGTGTTTTTCCTGTGTGCCGCCCTGTCGTTCGTGCTTGTCGGCGGCGGCCGGATGTTCCTGCGGAAGGCGGCCTGATTCTCGGCGATGAATAGTTTGTGTGCGACAATGCATCATGCTCAGGCGCTCCTTTCTGTCTCGGTTCAGCGCGGCCGCAGCCCTCGGACTGGACAACCAGCGGTTCGCAACGCCGTCACCGGCCACCGAGCGCTGGGAGGCCGCGCGTCACGAACAGGATGACTGGTTCGACAGCCTGCCTGGCAAGCATCGGGTTCTGTTCGATACGTGGTCGGCGTCGAGATTTCCCGATGCGATACTGTTTGGCGGCAACTACTTTCGCGCCAACCGCGACTACGGGCTCACCGAGAAAGATCTCGCCGTGATCATCTGCGTACGCCACCAGACTGCGCCGTTTGCGTTCAACGACGCGATGTGGGCGAAATACGGGAAGGTTTTTTCGAAGCGAATGGAGTGGGTCGATCCCCGGACCCAAGAAGCGCCGTCGACGAACGTGCATCTGCGGCAGCTGAACACCCTCGTTGGGCAGGGCCTGCAATTCGCGGTCTGCAGCCTGACCACGCGTGCGTACGCGCAGATTATCGCCGGGCAGACCAAGAACTCCGCCGAGGAGGCCTACGAGGAGCTCACGTCCAATACGGCAGGCCCCAGCCACTTCGTGCCGGCCGGCGTGGTCGCGGCGACGCGCGCGCAGGAACGAGGCTACTCGATCATCAGCATCGGATGATCGATCGGGCGAATGAGTAACAATACGGTCACGGTCGGCCGGTCCGTGAACAGTCCGGCGCAGGTCCTCTTTGCGAGTCTGATCGGCACCACGATCGAGTTCTTCGACTTCTACATCTACGCCACGGCCGCTGTGCTGGTATTTCCGCACCTGTTCTTTCCGGCGTCGGATCCGGCGACGTCGACGCTGGCGTCGCTCGCGACGTTCGCGATCGCATTTGTCGCGCGCCCGATCGGCTCCGCGCTGTTCGGCCACTTCGGCGACCGCATCGGCCGCAAGACCACGCTCGTCGCCGCGCTGATGACGATGGGCCTGTCGACGGTGACGATTGGGGCGCTGCCGACCTACGACGCGATCGGGATCACTGCGCCGCTGCTCCTCGCGCTATGCCGTTTCGGTCAGGGTCTGGGGCTGGGCGGCGAGTGGGGCGGCGCCGTGCTGCTGGCCGTCGAGAACGCACCGCCGGAGAAGCGCGCCTGGTACGGCATGTTCCCGCAGCTCGGCGCGCCGATCGGCTTCGTGTTGTCCGGCGGCATCTTCCTGCTGCTGTCGTCGTGGCTGACCGACCAGCAGTTCTTCGCGTTCGGGTGGCGGCTGCCGTTTCTGGCGAGCTCGACGCTCGTCATCGTCGGACTCTACGTCCGGCTCACCATCACCGAAACACCGGTGTTTCGCGAGGCGGTAAATCGGCGGGAGCGCGTCGGCGTCCCGATGCTGGTCGTGTTCAAAAGCCACCTGGTGACGCTACTGCTCGGCGTCCTCGTGTCGCTCACGGCATTCGTCATCTTCTACCTGATGACGGTGTTCGCGCTGTCGTGGGGCACGAGTGCGCTGGGATACAGCCGCGACAAGTTCCTGGTGATGCAGCTGTTCGCCATCTTGTTCTTCGCGCTGTTCATCCCGATTTCGGCGCGGCTCGCCGAGCGCGGCCGCCGCAGGATGCTCATGTGGGTGAACGTCGCCGTCGGCGTGTTCGGGCTGGTGATGGCGCCGCTCTTCGCCGCAGGGACCGCCGGCGCGGTCTTGATGATGGTGCTTGGCATGTCGCTCGTGGGGTTGGTGTACGGGCCGCTCGGCACGGTGCTCTCGGAACTCTTCCCGACGTCGGTACGCTACTCGGGCAGCTCGCTGGCGTTCAACCTGGCGGGGATCTTCGGCGCGTCGCTGGCGCCGTACGCGGCAACCTACCTCGCGACGACCTACGGGCTGCAGTATGTCGGCTACTACCTGACGACCGCGGCCGTCCTGTCGCTGCTGGGACTGTATGCCGCGCGCGAAACCAAAGACGACGCGCTCTGACCTGCGCCGGTATCGGCGCGATCGATGATCGCGCCTTCCACGTCAGGCGCGAAAGCGCGCCTGTTCGCGTCACGAATTGCGTCGACGTCCTCGCGACCTTCTTCCCGAATCCCGATTGCCACGGTGCTGGTTCGCAACATTGTCATTTGACGAAGCGATAACTTGCGTGCGAATCGTAATCGATGCCGTGCTTCTTCTTGAGTTCCTGAATGTACGCAATGGTTCGTTTCGTATGCGGACTGGCAACGCCATCGCCGAGCGGCTCGTTTGTCTGGAGCAGGGTCAGAAATGGCCACACCAGATGTCGAGCGAGCACCTTACCAGATCCGCGGGATCAAGCGATGCCGGATCTTGCTCTGATAGTCGGCATACCCCGGAAGGTTCCGGGAGAGAAACTTCTCCTCGTCGATCAGCCGCCAGATCAGAAATGGCACCATGCCCGCGAGGGGAACGAAACCCCAGTAGGAACCGAGCGCCAGGGGCGTTCCGATGAGGTAGAGCACGGCGCTGGCGTACATCGGGTGGCGCACGATCGCGTACGGTCCTGTCGAAATGACCCTCTGATCCGCAGCGACTTCGATGGTCGCCGACGTGAACGTGTTCTCTTTGTACACGACGGAGATGAGGTAGAACCCGACCGCGA
>JBKPDW010000424.1:0-19001 GCA_046728115.1 Acidobacteriota bacterium
GAATTGCCGTCCGATGAGGGGATGGGTGCCGAGCATCGTGATCAGATTCCAACTCGTTGTCGTCCCATTGACGCGTTCGGGCTCAGCGGTATCCGCGAACGTGAGGCTGCGGCCCGTGTACGCGGCCAGATCCGATAAGGCGCGCGACTGCGCCCTGAAGTCCTGCAGGTCCTCGTACGACACGCCGCCGAACTCGATGCCGTTGGATGGCTGCGCCTCGTGAACCGCGACCAGCGTTTCGGGATCGGCAAACGGTAGCGGCCGTACGATCGAGTCGACGACGCTGTACATCATGCTGTTGACGCCGATGCCGACTGCCAGGCAGATGATGGTGAGTGCCGCGAAGCCGGGATTCCTGGCGAGGGTGCGCAGCCCGTATCGCACATCCTGCAAAAGGGTGTCCATCGGAACCTTAGACGTTGCAGCGCACGTCGAGTTCGTTACAATCGCGACCGGAGGGGACCATGCCACGACGGCGCGTGCTGACGTCCGCCAGATTTATCGGAGCGCTCGCGTGTCTGTTGCTGTCCGCGCGCCTCGACGCGCGGCCGCTGACGCTCGAAGACTATTACCGCATCGTCACGGTCCAATCCCCGGTGATGTCGCCCGACGGCAAATGGGTGGCGTTCATTCGAACGCACATCGTCGAGGCCGAGAACAGACGGCAGGGCGAATTGTGGATCGCGGCGGCCGACGGCAGTACTCCGCCTCGCCGCTTGTCGGATCCCGCATTGAACGCATCGGGCCCGCGGTGGAGTCCGGATGGCCAGTTGCTCGCGTTCTCGGGCCGACGGCGCGGCGCTCCGGCCGACGACGAGGGCGGATCGATCTGGTTCCTGCGCGCCGATCGCCTCGATGAACCGCCAAGCCACATTCGCGGCGTCGAAGGCACGCCGGTTTTCAGCCCCGACAACAAATGGATTGCGTTCACGAAGCGCGTGACGAAACCAAAAACGCCGCAGTACTCGACCGACGCGGAACGAGTCATCAACGAACGCTTCAAAGGCAAGGCCTACGAGTGGATCGGCTACCGCTTCGACCAGCGCGGCTACCTTCCCGACCCTCGCGATCCGGACGCAACGCCGCCCGAGGAACTGTTCATCGTCTCGCGAGAAGGCGGAGAGGCGAAACAGCTGACGCGGATGACCGTCAACGTGAATGGTCCGGCCTGGCGGCCGGACAGCGCGGCACTTGCTTTCACCGCCAATGAATTCCAGCGTGACGAGTACACCTACGCACGCGCCGATCTCTGGACCGTTAGCCTTGACGGCAAGACGACCCGGCTGACCAACGACGGGTACGACCATAACTCCCCCGCCTGGTCGACCGATGGACGCACGATTGCCGTGCGGCGGGAACTGGGGCTGAGCGCGGTGATCGCGGCGAAGCAAACCCACGGTGCGCCGACCGACATCGTCACGATCGCGGCATCGGGCGGAACGCCGGTGAACATCACGGCCGACTGGGATCTGCTGCCAAGCGCTCCCTCGTGGAGCCCGGACGGTCGCTACGTGTACTTCGGCGGCGGCATTGGCGGCAGCGACCATTTGTTCCGGGCATCGGCGTCGACATCACGTGTCGAACAAATCACGACCGGCGAACGCCACCTCGCCGGCTTCAGCCCATCGTCGCGCTGGGATTCGATGGCGTATCTCGGCGGCGACAGCGCGCATCCCGAAGAAGTGTTCGTCTCGTCCAGCGACGGGCGCGCCGAGAAGAAGCTCACCATGTTCAACGACGCGTTCGTGAAGGAGATAGAAGCTGTCACAGCCGATCACATCCTCTTCCCCAGCAAGGATGGGACGCAGATCGAAGGCTGGGTGCTGAAGCCGCGCGGATACGATCCTTCACGCGCCTGGCCACTCATCCTCACGATGCACGGTGGCCCGCATGGCGCCTACGGCAACGACTTCTCGTTCGAACACCAGTTGTTCGCCGCCAACGGATATCTGGTCGTTTACACGAACCCGCGTGGATCGACCAATTACGGGGAGAAATTCTTGTGGGCGACGTGGGGCGGGTGGGGCAACCTCGACTTCGAGGACGTCATGGCGGGCGTCGACTATGCGAAATCGAAGTACACCGTCGACGAAAAGCGCATGGGCGTGACCGGCTACTCCTACGGCGGCTTCCTCACGAACTGGGTGATCGGACACACCTCGCGTTTTGCGGCGGCGATCTCTGGTGCTGGCATCTCGAACTGGATCAGCGATTACGGCACATCCGACATCCCGCGTACGAAAGAGAGCGAGTTCATGGGTCCTCCGTGGGATCCGAACGCGCACGAGATCCTGCGCAAGCAGTCGCCCATCGAATACGTCGCCAACGTGAAGACCCCGACGCTGTTCGTCGACGGCGAGTCGGACGCGCGCGTTCCGATCGAGGAGGCTGAGCAGATGTACGTTGCGCTCCGCAAGCTCCGCGTCCCGGCGCGCATGGTCCGCTATCCCGACACATATCACGGCGGCTGGAGCCCTGGAACACGGTGCACCGCTACTACGAGGAGCTGAAGTGGTGGCACCGGTACCTCGACGCGGGAAAGGCCACGAGCGATACCTCACAGAAATAGAAGTCTGAAGTTTGAAGTCTGAAGTCTGAAGTCCCAAATCTGAGATCAATCTGAACTCTGAACTCTGAATGATGCTTCAGAACCTGCAGTACGCGTGGCGCTCGCTGACGCGCGACCCTGGATTCACCGCCGTAGCGGTGATCACGCTCGCGATCGGCATCGGCGCGAACACGACGATCTTCAGCCTGACGAACGCCGTGCTCCTGCGTCCCCTGGCGGCACGCGACCCGGACCGGGTCGTTCGCATCGTGCCCAGGGCAGGCACCGGCGCCGCCGGGGCGTCGGCCCGCAGGTTCTCGTTTCGGGACTTCGCCGACTATCGCGAACGGACGACGACGCTCGAGGACTTGTCTGGCGTGAACCTTGGCACATTCATTCTCGAGGCGGATAACCGGTCCGATCAGCTGCTCGGGGAGATCGCGTCGGGTCGCTATCTTTCCCTGCTCGGCGCGCGCGCAGCGCAGGGACGATTGCTCGTGGAAACCGACGATGCGGCGGGTGCGCCGCCGGTAGCGGTAATCAGCGACGCACTGTGGCGGAGGCGCTTCGGCAGCGCGGCAATCGTGGGCCGCCAGATCCTCCTCAACCGGATCAATTACACCATCATCGGCATCGCCGAGCCGTCGTGGATCGGCAGTTTCGTCGGCGCGCCGATCGACGTCTGGATTCCGATCGCCAGCTCCGGACGCGCGCTCGGAGATCACTGGGAGAGCGATCGATCCCAACGCACGCTGGCGCTGATGGGCCGGCTGCGGCCGGGCGTGACGCGCGAGCAGGCACGACACGAGCTTCAAGCGGTGGCGACCGCGCTCGCGCGAGAGTTCACACCAGAGCTCCAGCCGATCATCGACGTTCAGCCGGGCACCCTCGTCACCGCCGATCAGCGTCGTCTGGCGGTTGTGTTCCTGTCGCTCCTGCTCGGACTCGTGGCACTCGTGCTCGTGATCGCGGCGGCCAACGTCGGCAACATGCTGCTCGCGCGGGTGCTCGGACGACGCAGCGAGATGGCGATTCGTCTGGCGCTCGGCGCCAGCGGCGGACAACTGGCGCGCATGCTGGTCGTCGAGAGCACGGTCATTGCCGCCGCGGGCGGAGTCGGCGCGCTGCTGCTGTCCATGTGGACGAGCCGGCTGTTCGCAAACATCAGCCCGCTGCCGACGTTGACACTGCGCCTCGACCTGCGGACCGACGCGCGGGTGGTCGGCTTCACCGTACTCGCGGCGCTGGCGGCGGCGGTCCTGCTCGGCCTCATCGGCACGCTGCAGGCGCGTAAACCAGCCCTCGTGCCGGCCCTGAAGGAGGAGGCCCACGGCGCGATCCGCGGAGGACGGCCGGGGCGCTTGCGAGGCGCGCTGGCGACGCTGCAGATCACGGTGTCGCTGATGCTCCTGATCGGCGCGGCTCTCTTCGCGCGGAGCGTGCGCCAGGCAGCCAACATTGATCTCGGCTTCGATCCCCGCGGCGTCGTCGCAATGGACGTCGACGCCGCAGGCGGACGTACGAATCCGGAGAGCCAGCGGTTCTTTCGAGACGTGCTGAACCAGCTCGCAAACGTGCGCAGCGCGGACGTCGCCGCGATATCCACACGCGCGCCACTCGACAGCTCGACACCGGTCGTGCGCGTGAACGCACGAGGCATGGTCGCGGCCGACAACACGTCGCCGAGTGCCAGTTTCCTCGTCGTCAGCCCACGCTACTTCGATGTCGTGAAAACGCCGATCGTCGCGGGCCGCGCGTTCACCGATCGCGACGACGAACGCGCACCAATGGCGGCCGTCGTGAACGAGACGCTGGCGGCGCGTCTGTGGCCAGCCGACAGCCCGATCGGACGGCGATTGTGGCTCGACCCGGCCGCCTCCCCTGCACCGTGCATCGTCGTCGGCGTCGCGAAGGACAGCAAGTACGTGACGTTGGGCGAGGCGCGGCAGGGCCACGTCTACATACCGTTCGCACAGCATCCACGCCGGGGCATGGCGCTGCTTGTCCGATCGGCCGAGGCACCCGATCGGGTTGCCGAGACGATGCAAGCGTCGCTGCGGCGCGTCGATCCAACAGTACAGGGGTTTTTCACCAGGACACTGGAACAGCACGTCAGCGTCTCGCTGCTGCCCGTGCGCATCGCCGCTGGATTGACGACCGTGGTCGCGGTCCTGGCTCTCTGCCTTGCGATCGTTGGACTCTACTCGCTGGTGTCGTTTCTCGTGGCCGAGCGAACGCACGAGATCGGCCTGCGAATGGCGCTCGGCGCCGACGCCCGCGACGTGCTTCGGCTCGTGGTCGGATACGGCGTCAAGCTTGCCGGCGCCGGTCTGCTGATCGGTATTCCCGCGGCGCTTGCAGGTTCTCGCCTGCTTGGAAGTCTCCTCTACGGCGTGAGCGCCACGGATCCGCTGGCGTTCGCCATCGGCGCGAGCTCCGTGCTTGCGGTGTGTGCGCTCGCCTGTTTCGTACCCGCGCGCCGCGCGCTGCGATTGGACCCACTCGTCGCGCTCAGGCGTGGAGCGACGTAAGCCGCCACGTCACGAAGAAACCCACGGCGAGCTTCAACATCTCGAGCGCTGTGTACGCTGCGTGAAGGATCCAGAATCGCTGCATGCCGGGCGGCGCCGGATCACGCGGCACGAAGTCCAGACTGCGCCCCAGTGCCACGATCGCGGGAGTGAGCCAGGCGAGCATGGCAACCACCATGACGAGCATGAGGAGCACGCCACGGACCACCGTCCGATCCTGGCGCCGAACCAGCCACCACACGACGCCGCCCAGAACGAGCTGCGTGACATTCCACGACTGGAAGTAGAGGCGATTCAGTTCGGAGGACAGGTAACGCAGCAGGTCGCGTACCGTCGCAGCGCCGAAGCGATCGACGGCGGAGGCGAACGCCGTGCTCTCCTTCGCAGCAAGCAGCCGGTCGATGGTGTAGAAATTTTCAGTCGCGACGATTGATACGCAAATCGTACCCATCATCCACGCGCCCATCAGGACCAGGGCCCAGTGTCGCTTCGTCATGAGGATCAATAGGCGGCCAGTAGACGCGCCGCCCGTTCGATCTGCGCTTCGCTGGGCAGGTAGTACTCCTCGAGCGGGGGTGAATACGGCACGGGCGTATCGAGCGCGCCGATGATGCGAACCGGAGCGTCGAGATGCTCGAACGCTTCTTCCTGGATCGTGGCTGCAATGCTCTCGCCAATGCCGCCGGTGCGCGAATCTTCGTGGATGACGAGCACGCGGTGACACCGGCGCGCGAGCGCAAGAAGCGTGTTCCGATCCAGCGGCGCCAGCGTCCGAAGATCGAGCACGCTCGCGTCGATCCCGTCACGGGCAAGCGCCTCGGCCACGCGCAGGCCCACATGAACGTACGCGCCGTACGAAATGATGGCCAGATCGTCGCCGATGCGGCGCAGCGCGGCCTTGCCGATCGGGATTGGATCCGGTGGCTGTTCGCCCAGGATCTGTTTGATCCGCGGATCGCGATAGAGCGCAATGTGTTCGTAGTAGAGAACCGGATCGGGATCCGCGACCGCCGACGCCAACAAGGCGCGCGCGTCGTACGGTGTCGATGGCACGATGATCTTCAAACCGGCGGTCCGGTAGAACCAGGGCTCGGTGTTCTGGGAGTGGTACGGTCCGGCGTGACGAAGGCCGCCGAACGGCATGCGAACGACCATCGGCACGCTGCCGCCCCACCGGTAGCGAATCTTGGCGGCGTTGTTGACCAGCTGATTGAAGCCGGTCGCGACGAAGTCGTTGAACTGGATTTCGCCGATCGGCCGCTGCCCCGCAAGCGCCGCGCCGACACACACGCCCAGCACTGCCCCCTCGGCCAACGGCGAGTTGACGATGCGATTGCCGAACTCCTCGAGGAGGGGACGTAGCAGCAGAAACGCGTTCCCGTAACTGCCGCCGACGTCCTGGCCGTACACGAACACGCGTGGATCGGTCCGCAGCGCGTCGCCCACGCCGAGCATGACGGCGTCGAGCAGCGTGCGGCCCTTGGAATCGAACGGCGGCGCTTCCTCGACGACGATCGAGGCAGAGCCCGCAGAGCTCGCAGAAATTCTCCCTCGAGCGTCGGTAGTGTCCGGCTTCAGCCGGACCTCTGGATCCAACACCTCGATGTGCACGCGCGGCGGCTCGTTCGCAAATACGCCTACGCCCGCCCGCGACGGCTCGGGCCAGGGTGCATCGATGACCGCACGCGCCTGCTCATCGACGATCGCTTCAGCCTCGCGCTTGAAGCGGTCGAGATCGCCCGGCGCGACGATGCCGGCGGCCTCGAGTTGAGCGGCGTAGGTTCGAATCGGATCGCGCGCGGCCCAGTAGGCGTACTGATCGCGGTCCGCGTAGCCGTGTTCGGTGACCGGCGCGTACTCCCACGACGTCTGTGGATCCCGTCCCAGATAGAGCATGTCGTCGTGGTGCGCGTGACCGCACATGCGCATCGACACCAGTTCGATGAGCGCCGGGCCGCGGCCCGCGCGCGCGCGTTCGGCCGCCCACGCGAACGCGGCGGCGATTTGATCGGGTTCGGTGCCGTCGATGGTCACACCGGGAACACCGTAGCCGATCGCCTTGTCGGCGAAGACTCGAACGGCCGTCTGATCGGCCAGCGGCGTCGAGAGCGCGGTCTGATTGTTCTGCAGGCAGAAGATGGCCGGCAGTTTTCGAGCCGCACACAGGTTGATCGCCTCGTGCCACTCGCCAAGCGACGAGCCGCCTTCGCCAATGAACGAAACGGCCAGCCGACCCGATCCGTCGCGGCCGAATGCCAGCGCGATTCCTGCAATGGTCATCGTCGCGGTCGTCAATGGCGCGGCCGGCGGCAGAATCCCCCACGCGAAGTCGCCGATGTGCAGATCCTTGCCGTCGAGCGGTGCGCCCACCTTCCCCATCTGCGCATTGAGCACCATCCGCACCGTTTCCGGCCCCGGCCGCATCGCCAGCGTGACGCCGAGATCCCGGATGACTGGTCCGATGACGTCGCCGTTCCAGCGCCCGTCTTCTCCTCGATACCGGCTGCCGCGACGCAGACGGATGCCGGCGGCGTAGATCGCTTCCTGCCCGAGCGAGCGGAAGCCTTTACCCTGGAATGACGTGTTGCCGTAGCGCACTTCGCCCGACGTGAAGAAGGTTTTCAGCCGGTTGTCGGTGGCGCGTGTCAGCACCATGCCGCGAAGTATTTCCAGTCGTTCGTCGCGCGTCAGCGACGCCACGATGGCGGCGCGGCGGAGCACGCCGTCGCAGTCGTCGAGCAACTCGTCGATTGCCTGCGCGATCCGCGTCCGTGCCGGCGTCCGAGGAGTCGTGTCGCCGAGGCCCTCGGGCACCGGTCGTCCTTCCAGTCGTCGCCTCAGCTCGCGACCAAACGACGGACGCAAGGCATCGATCGCGGCTTCGGTCTGGAGATCCCGGCCATTCGCGATCGCATCAAAGGCCTCGAGCGTCTCCGACAGGGCGAAGGGATGGCGCTCGGCCACAAACGCGCCGAGTTCGCGCGCAACGCCAGTGAGCTTCTGCAGCTTGACGGATTCGGTCATCGATCCTGTTTCCTGATCAACCCCGATCGCTCCACGACGAGCCGCTCACCGGATCGGATCGATCCGAAGCCCGCTGCGTCGAGCGCGACGACCGGGAATGATTTGCCGTACATGACGTCTGCGACAATCGACGCCAGCGCGAAGAATGAATCGACACCCGTCGTCAGGATCGCGGCTGGTGCCGTTCCGGCGCGCACCGCTTCGAGGAGCACCGCGGTCGTCGTCGACGATCCTTTGCTGAACGGCACCGCGAGAACACGCCCGGCCGCACAGACGCCCACCAGAGAGTGGTGAGCGTCGGTGATCTCCCCCGTGCGGAAATCGTAGCCGCCCCAGAACGACAGCGCCTCGCCGCTCACCAGCGCCTCGCCTTCCGCCTGGCCTGGCACGATCGCGCGGCCTTCTATCACGCGTTCCATGCGGTATCGTCGCGAACCACGCGGCCCTCGACAGCGGAACGGACGCAATCGGCGAGGCTGCCGAATGTCACGTCCGTGCGCAGCATGCTCGGCGCGTAATACGCGTATTTCGCCGAATTCGTCATCAGCGTCCTGATCTCCGGGGGCAGCATCGGCGACGTGAGAATGCACGTGTCCAGCGTGATCTCGGCGCCGAACTCGAGTATCGGCGCCAGGACGCCCGCCTCCTGCGCAAGGTCCCGCATCAGACGGCTCGACGTCACGACGAAGTGAACCGCCGGATGCTTGTGCACGCCGCTCACGAGCGGCGCGAGCTCCTTGAACTCCGCGATCGAAAAGTGGGGGCTTCCGAGAATGACCATGTCCAGTTGATGGCCGTCCGCGGTCGTCAGCTCGTCGCGGGCCGCGCGCAGAGCGGCGGTCGTGATCTCAATCACGGAATCCGGCGTACGGCCACGAAACGCGCGGTCGAGCGTCGGCGCCTCAGGAGTGACGCCGACGAGGTGGAACAACGCCACGCGTCCAGATGACGCCACGGCGGCGGCGAAGGCCTTGAGCTGATCCTCGGACGGCCGCACGACGAGGTCGCCGACGACAGGCACGCGGTCGCCTGCAAGTTTTCCAACGAGATGGCCGAGCACGGCGAAGAATTGGGCGTCCCGCTGCAATACCGCGGGGACATCGACGAGACGCAGCAGCAGCTGACCCGCACGGTTATCGTCGAGATGAAGGCCGGCGGCGGGCACGCGGCCGGTGATGGCGCAGCAGATATCGAGCAGGTCCGGATAGCGTTCGGTTCGTGCGCCGATGACAGAGTTCGCAAACGCAATGGCGTTCGATTCGCCCCAGGCGATCTGCTGGCCGAACGACGGCCGCATCTGCGTTTGGTACGGCGCGCAGGTCCATGTGGGCACGGCGCCCATTTGCTCGTACGCGAGCATCTGTCGGGCGGCCTTCGCCGCCCACTCGGGTGAGACGGCCCAATCCTTCCATCCGCATTCGTCCACACCTCCGACATTCAGCGACGTCGGCACCGCGACACGGGCACCCAGCGCCGCCAGTCGTTCCGCGAATTCCAGGGTGGCATCGCCCAGGTAGAGCGTGCTGTCGATATGCGCCTGCGTGATGTCCATCAGCGACGAGGCGCCGTAGACCGGCGCCATCCGCACGAGAATCGACATCGCGAGCTGCGCGGCCGGACCATGATCGCCGTCCAGCATCGAACGGTCTCGTGGGGAAAGGACAAGCATCTTGAACGTTGCAGGAGCGACCCTTTCACTATAATCCGCCCATGCGAACCCCATCCATCGTGCTGATCGTCGCTCTCATGGGTGCGCTGGCGTGGGATCTCGCCGCGCAGGGACAACGCGGGCGAGACGATGCAAGTGCGCCGGTGACGATCCTGAAACCTGCCCGTGTCTTCGACGGCGACATGATGCACGAAGGCTGGGCCGTTCGAGTAAAAGGCGAGCGGATCGATGCGGTCGGACCCGATGCAGGCACCGCGGCGGCCGGCAGGACGATCGATCTGCCGGGCGCGACGTTGACGCCCGGCCTCGTCGAAGGACACTCGCACGTGCTGCTGCACGCCTACAGCGAAACGTCATGGAACGATCAGGTGTCGCGCGAAGGTCTAGCGCTGCGCGTGGCCCGCGCGACCAATCATCTCCGATCGACGCTGATGGCGGGATTTACGACCATCCGCGACCTTGGAACCGAAGGTGCCCAGTACGCGGACGTGGAGCTGAAACAGGCCGTCAATCAGGGCATCATTCCGGGTCCGCGGATGCTGGTTGCGACGAAGGCGATCGTGGCCACGGGCAGCTATCAACCGCATACGTTCGTGCTCGAATGGAACATCCCGCAGGGCGCCGAAGAGGCCGACGGCATCGACAGCCTCACACGCGTCGTCCGTGACCAGATTGGCAAAGGCGCTGACTGGATCAAGCTGTACGGCGATTACCGGTGGGGCCCGCTGCCGGGATCCCATCCAACGTTCTCGGCGGACGAAATGAAGCTGGCGGTCGAAACCGCCGGGAGTGCGGGCGTTCCCGTGGCGGTTCACGCGAACACCGCCGAAGGTATGCGACGGGCGGCGCTCGCGGGCGCCGCGTCGATCGAACACGGCGGCGAAGGGACGCCCGAGATCTTCAAGCTGATGGCGGAGCATCGGGTAGCGCTCTGCCCGACGATCACGGCCGGCGCCGGCCCGTGGCCGCCGGCTGGAGGGCTGAACTCGCCAGCCATCGAACGTAAGCGCGCGAGCCTGAAGGCCGCGATCGACGCGGGCGTGGCGATCATCAGCGGCAGTGATGTCGGCACATTCCCCCATGGCGACAACGCGCGCGAACTCGAGGCCATGGTTGCCCTAGGCATGTCTCCCCCCGCGGCGCTCAAAAGCGCCACGTCGGTTGCCGCCAGAGTGCTGCGCATGGAGACCGAGATCGGTCACGTGAAACAGGGACTCTTCGCCGATCTTGTTGCGTTCGACGGCGATCCCACGAAGGACATTGCGGCACTCAGGCGAGTGAAGTTCGTGATGAAGGGGGGGACGGTCTACAGGCAGTAGGGCGTTGGCTCCCTGACCCCCTCTAATAATTGAGCCAATAAGCGAGCTTCACGAGGAACACGTTGTGCGATGGGATGTTGAACACGCGCCCGAAGTCGCGATCGAAGCGGACATCGCCGTAGGTATCGGATCCCTCGCGCGATTGTTGCCACACGACGAACAGCGTTGAGCCCGGTTTGTATTCCCACCGCAGCACGTTGGTCGACCGGAACGACTTGTAGTTGAAATCCGGATTGCCGTCATACGCAAACGGAGCGTAGCGGCTGTCGTACACCGGATTCCTGCCGTCGATAAGCTCCCTGAAGTTCAGATAGTTGCCTCCCGACACGAATGGCTGCGCGTAGAGCTGCAACGAGAGGTTCGGCGTCATCGTGTAGTCGAACCTCCCGGTCAACGCGAACGTCGTCTGATCGAGGTGCCCGAACACGTAGTGATCTTTCGAATCGGTGACGTTGTCCGTCCACTGCGAATCCCAGATCCCGCGGTTCACGCGGAAGCCGGTCACGACGGTCAGCGACGGCTTGGGGCGGTAGGTGAGCGTGCTTTCGTGGTCGAAAAACGACGAGCGAATGCCGTCCCAGCCATGCCCGAGAAAGAAGCTCAGGAACACCCGCTTGCGGTTGTCCGTGTTGAACCACGACCAGAAGTTGTTGAAGCCTTCGGAAATTCCAGCCGGCCCGCCGCGGGTCATGCGATCGTCAATCGTCGCAGCGTTGAGGCTGAACCCGCCGCCAGCTTCCCAGTTGTTCACGAACATGACGTTTCCGTTGATGTTGCCGCCGTTCACGAGCCTGTCGCCGTCGAAGTTCCAGGCCGAGTACTCGTTGACGTTGAGATAACGGCTGCGGAACCATCTGTTCGGGACCTCGCTGCGGAACTGGATCCAGTTTGTGATCCATCGCTCGTCGGCGCGGCGGAGGAAACCGATGTCGTTGAGATCGAAGCCCGGCGTCTTGAAGCCGATCTGCGAGTTGAACCGAAGCCGTTGGCCGCCGATCCTGCCGACGCCGATGCGGCCGCTCATCCCATCGAGCGACGTGGCGGTCGGATCTTCGTGGAAGGACGTCGCGTCCGGCCGCTGGTAAAAGTGCCGGCTGTTTTCCTGCACCAGTTCCATCGCCGTGGCGCTGCCCCGCAACGTGCTCCCCGCAAGATACCCGGTCAGGTTGTACCGCGATTTGAACCGCACGTCGAAGTCGGCGCCGCCCGTGAACGCGTTTCCAGGAAGCGTCTGCAGAGCGTCAGGCAGTTTGCGATTGGTGGACGTGACAACGAAACCGAAAGATGACTGATTGGTGAACTCGCGACGGACCCGCCCGACCAGGTAATTCGTCAGTGGCTCCACGGGCTGATCGAATGTGCGCGCGCCGTCGAACACCGCTGCCTGTTCTTCCTGCGTGACCGCATTCAACACGCCGATCGAGAACTTCCCGACGCGACCGGTCAGTTTCGCGGCGCCGAGAATCGTCGTCTGCGCCGAGTAATCCGTGTAGATGGCGTCGCCGCTCGGCAGGCTGTCGGTGCCCTGAGGCGAGCGCCCAATCCGGCGCGAATAAAAGAGCGAGCAGGGACCGTCGAAGCAATCCGAATCGAACTTGAAGGTGCCGGATCCCTCGATGAAGAACGGCCGCTGCTCTTTGAAGAATGTCTCGAACGCGCTCAGGTTCACGACTGCCGGATCGGCTTCCACCTGTCCGAAATCCGGATTGATGGTCGTCGTGAGCATCAACCCCGGCGTAAGCGCGTACTTCATGTCGAGGCCGAACGCGCCCGACGGTGCCCTTTCGTTGACCAGCGGATTGCCGTCGGTCGGCTGTTCCGTGAGCTGGGCGACCGTGTAGGGCACGATCTGAAGCCGCTTCGGCGACCCGTTCATCGTCAGCCCACCGAGATCCCCGAACGACGAGACGTAGCCGTTGGCGCTTCGCGCCAGGAGCGGCCACGTCGAGGTCTCGTTCAGCCGTCCGATCTCACGGGCGACCGCAAACCCGAACATGGTTGAGGGCGATCGATTGAAGCGCAGCTGTGAAAACGGAATTTTGAAATCCGCGGTCCAGCCGGTGCTGTCTTGCGTGACCTTCACGTCCCACACCGCGTCCCAGCTGTCGTCGCGGCTGTTGTCGTTGAACCAATAGCGGTCCTGTTTTACGCCCGCAGGGTTGACCGCAAACTCGTACGCGGTGCGGTGGTCGTGATAAGAGTCCACGAATACGCGGATCCAGTCCGAGGGCGAATTGGCATCGCGGCGCGTCAGGTAGCCCAGGACGTGATCGGGCTCCGTATCGAAGGCATGGACTCGAACGTAGAGCGTCGATTCGTCATATGCGACGCGGAATTCAGTCCGTTGACTGGGCTTGCCGCCTTCTTCGGGTTCGCGTTGAACGAACGCGTCGACCGGGTCGATCCGTCCCCAGATGTCTTCGCTCAACTCGCCGTTGACACGCACCGCCGCTTGCGGCTGCGTCTGGGCATCGGCCACCGATACGGCGTCGACGCGCGGCGTCGACACACCGATGTAAGCAGCAAATGCGAGCGCGACAAGCATCGACTGGCCTGATTAGACGGGTGTGATGAATCCTTGGTTGGCGAGAACGGTGTCTACGAATGGTATCGTACGGGATGCCGTTCACGACGCTTATCTCCACGTCCGCGCTCGCTTTACACATTGGCAATCCCGACTACGCCATCGTCGATTGCCGCTTCAAGCTCGACGATGCGGGCTGGGGAGAGTTGGACTATGGAACCGCCCATATTCCTGGCGCCGTTTACGCGCACCTCGATCGAGATCTGTCGGGTCCCAGAAGTGGCGCCAACGGACGCCATCCGCTCCCAGCGCCCGACGTATTTGCTCGAACGCTGAGTCGGCTCGGGATTGCCAGCGGTGTACAGGTTGTCGCCTATGACCAGGATGGCGGGATGTACGCAAGCCGCCTGTGGTGGATGCTGCGCTGGATGGGGCACGATGCGGTTGCGGTGCTCGACGGTGGGTTCGCTCGCTGGCGCGTGGAGGGCAGGATCACGATCAGCGGAAGCGAAACACGGGAGCCGCGCGTCTTCAGCGGCGCACCGCGTCCGGAGATGGCGCTCGACGCCAAGGCCGTGGAATTGCTGGTCGGTGACAAGTCGTGGCGGCTGGTGGATGCGCGGGCTCCCGAACGGTATCGCGGAGACGTGGAACCGATCGACAAGGTGGCCGGACGGATTCCGGGCGCCGCGAACTATTTTCATCTCACGAATCTCGATGCCGCGAGATCGTTTCGCACCCCGGAGGAACTGCGCGCGCAGTGGCGCGGAGCGACCGGCGATGTTCCACCCGATCGAATTGTTTGTTACTGCGGATCGGGCGTTACCGCCTGCCACAATCTGCTCGCGCTCGAGCATGCTGGCATCACAGGCGCGAAGCTGTATCCCGGATCGTGGAGCGAGTGGTCGAGCGATCCGAAAAGGCCTGTGGAACGTGGATAGGGATTGGGTTTCCGCTTCCTCCACGATGGACTTGACCACATCGGCCGCGCGCGGGAGATCATGGATCACGCCGGCGCGTGACACGTCGCCTGCCAATTCGGGACCCGCCACGCGACCCATGCAGGACTGAACGATTGGATGGCGGATCTTCAGGAGTGTTGTCAGCGATGACATACTCCACTCATTATGAGTCTCTCACCGACGCACAGTCCTGTTCGCGCGGCCAATCTGCCGGCCCCGGTCGGCCCGTACTCGCCGGGCATGTCGTTCGAACGCCTGATCTTCGTCTCGGGTCAGGGCGCCACCGATCCGTCAACCGGCCGCCTTGCCGGCGACGACATCGAGCGCCAGACCGAGCAGTGCCTGAAGAACGTGCAGGCAATTCTCGAGGCTGCAGGGTCTGGGCTGCAGCACGTGCTTCGCTGCGGCGTTTTCCTCGTCGACATGCATGAGTTCGCACGCATGAACGCCGTCTATTCGCGGATGTTCGGCGACCATCGCCCTGCTCGCACAACTGTACAAGTGGCCGCGTTGCCCGGTGAGGGCCTGCGCGTCGAGATCGACGCGATCGCTTACAGACCTTGACCGACTCGCCGCTGTCGACGGTCGACGATCGGCTCCCGGTCATCGAGGCCGGATTCTGGCAAACGGTCTGGCAGGCTGTTGCGGGATCGCATCACGGCGAGTACACCGAGGGGGCGATCGGTCGAGCCATTCTGCTGCTCGCCGTCCCGATGGTCCTCGAGCTCGCGCTCGAGTCGGTTTTCGCGGTCGTCGACATGTTCTTCGTGGCTCGACTCGGCGCAGACGCCGTTGCCACCGTCGGACTCACCGAATCGATGCTGACCATCGTTTACGCGATGGCTATCGGACTGGGTGTCGGTGCAACCGCGACCGTGGCGCGGCGCATCGGCGAGCGCGACCACGAGGGCGCGGCCCTGGCGGCCGTTCAAGCGATCGCGCTCGGCGTGTTCGTGGCGCTTCCGGTCGGCGTACTCGGCTTCTGGTTCGCGCGGCCGCTCCTTGCGCTCATGGGCGCACCGGAAGGAGTGCTCGTGCATTCCGCGTACGCCTCGGTCGTGTTCGGGTGCAACGGCGTCATCCTGATGCTGTTTCTCATCAACGCCGTCTTCCGTGGCGCCGGCGATGCGGCCATCGCGATGCGCGTCCTGTGGATCGCGAACGCGTTCAACATCGTCCTGGATCCCTGCTTCATCTTCGGCCTCGGGCCGTTTCCACATCTCGGCGTGACAGGCGCAGCCGTGGCAACGACAACGGGGCGCTCGGTCGGCGTGATCGTGCAGCTGATCGTGTTGTGGCGAGGCGCAGGGCGCGTCGTGCTTCGCCGTCGCCATCTCCGTCTTGACCCGAAGGTGCTGCTCAACATGGTGAAGCTCTCCGGCAGCGCCGTGTTTCAGACTCTCGTCGGGACGACCAGCTATATGGGCTTCGTGCGAATCGTGGCTTCGTTCGGCAGTGAGGCGGTGGCCGGCTCCACGATTGCTGTCAGAATCGTCATGTTCGTGCTGCTGCCGTCATGGGGCCTGTCGAACGCGGCCGCTACGCTGGTCGGCCAGAACCTCGGCGCCGGGCGTCCGGATCGCGCAGAAGCTTCGGTGTGGCGCGCCTGTCTGTACAACACGCTGTTCCTCGGAGCCATCAGCGTGCTCGTCATCGTGAACGCAGAGGCAGTGGTCGCGGCATTCACGAACGACCCGATGGTGGCGCCGATCGCGGCTCGAGGCCTCCGGATCGTGAGCGGCGGCTTCGCGTTCTACGCATGCGGGTACGTGCTCACGCAGTCGTTCAACGGCGCAGGAGACACCGTCACACCAACGCTAATCAACGTCGGCTGCCTCTGGCTCGGCGAGATTCCGCTTGCCTATGTCCTGGCTCGGCCGCTGGGATTCGGGACGGACGGTGTGTTCTGGGCCGCCGCCATTGCGTTTTCGTTCATGACGGTGGT
Organism: Acidobacteriota bacterium; assembly: GCA_046728115.1. GTDB lineage: Bacteria > Acidobacteriota > Vicinamibacteria > Vicinamibacterales > CAVVIG01 > CAVSWN01. The sequence goes on from JBKPDW010000424.1 coordinate 16,523, forward strand.
CAGCGCGCTGATCTTTCGGCGCGGGCGGTGGAAAACAGCGCGCGTATAATCGCCCGCTATGGCCAAACTTCGGTATCTCCTCGTCGCCGTCATCACGACCGTCCTGTCGATGCCCGCCGGCGCCGGGTCGGTTCCAGTCCGCGCGCAGAAAGGCATGGTTGCGTCGCAGAACGAGATCGCGTCACGGATCGGCGCGGACGTGATCAGGGAGGGCGGCACCGCCGTCGACGCCGCGGTCGCGACCGCCTTCGCATTGGCGGTCGTCCATCCGACCGCCGGCAACATCGGAGGCGGCGGCTTCATCGTCTATCGGCCGTCGAAAGGCGAGCCTGTCGCGTACGACTTCCGCGAGGTCGCGCCGGCTAAAGCGTCGCCGACGATGTTCATGAAAGACGGTCAGTACAGCGCGGAACTGCATCACAACAGCTATCTCGCGGTCGGCGTGCCGGGCACCGTGGCCGGCCTGCACATGGCGTGGAAGGAACAGGGCAAGCTGCCGTGGAAACGGCTCGTCGATCCGGCCGTCACGCTCGCACGTGACGGCTTCGTCGTCAGCGAAGGCCTGGCGCGATCGCTCAAAGGCGTGCAGCGCGTGATGCAGAAATATCCGGCATCGGTTGCGCAGTTCACCAGGAACGGTGTGCCGTACGAAGCAGGAGATACGCTGAGGCAGCCCGACCTCGCGCGGACGCTCGATCGCATCGCCACGCAGGGACCTGCTGGCTTCTACCAGGGAGAGACCGCGCTCGCGCTGGAAAAAGAGATGCTCGCGCACGGCGGTCTGATCACCCGCGACGATTTGAGGAACTACACCGCGAAGAGGCGCACGCCTGTCAGGGGCACGTATCGCGAATACGAGCTCATCTCGATGCCTCCCATCAGCTCCGGCGGAGTCGCCATCATCGAGATGCTGAACATCGTCGAAGGCTACGACATCGCATCGATGGGAGCGGGCTCGGCCGACTCGGTGCATCTGATGGCCGAAGCGATGAAGCGCGCGTACGCGGATCGTGCGCACTACCTCGGCGATCCGGACTTCAACACGGACATGCCGCTCGCACGGCTCATGTCCAAGGACTATGCGGCGGATCTGCGCAAAACGATCAGCCGCGACCACGCGTCGAAATCGTCACCGACCACGTTCGAATGGCCGCACGAGAGCGACGAGACGACACACATTTCGATTGTGGACGGCGACCGGAACGCCGTGTCGATGACCTATACGCTCGAGCAGGGCTACGGCGTGAAGATCGTCGTGCCGGGCGCTGGATTCCTGCTGAACAACGAGATGGGCGATTTCAACGCGGCGCCGGAGTTGACGACGGCCGAAGGGCTGATTGGCACCAAGGCAAACCTGGCGGAGCCAGGCAAGCGGATGTTGTCGAGCATGACGCCGACGATTCTCGCGAAAGACGGCCGCCTGTTCATGGTCACGGGCAGCCCCGGAGGGCGAACGATCATCAACACGGCGCTCGAAACCATCATCGACGTCGTCGACTTCGGCATGAACGCGCAGGAGGCCATTGACGCGCCACGATTTCACCATCAGTGGCTGCCCGATCGCATCGATTACGAGAAGTACGGGCTCTCACCCGATACGGTGAAAGAGCTGCAGCGCCGCGGTCACACACTGCGCGAAGGTCGAGGCTCGCAGGGCGTAGCGCAGGTCATCGTCTACAACGCCAACGACGACATGCTCGAAGGCGGAACGGATCGGCGCGCGTCGGACGGCGCGGCGATCGGCGTCCTGGGCCGGCCAGCGCTCAAATCAACGGCGGCCGCGCGTTGAGGTCAGTGCACGTACCGCGCCAGCGATGGGGCCATCGGCGTCTGCACCGCCGTCCGCCAGTCGTCGGCAAGAATGGCGTACAGGACCTGATCGTGGGCCTGCCCGTCTCGTATCAAGGAACCGCGCAGAATCCCTTCCTTGACGGCGCCCATCTTTCTGAGCGCCGCGTTGCCGCGGCCGTTCTCGACCGAGGCTCGCGCCTCGAGCCGGTGGACGCCCAGATGGTCGAACACGAACTCGAGCACGAGGCGCGCGGCTTCCTGAAACACGCCGGTGCCCCAGAACGGCGAGCCAATCGCGAACCCCCACTCCGCAACCTTGAAATCGGCGCTGAGCTGACGCACCTGGAAAATTCCGATAGCCGTGTCGAAGCCGCGAAGCGTCACAGCAAGGCATGCGTACTCGCCAGCGCTCCGCTGCCGCAACGTCCACGCGATGAATCGTTCGAACCCTTCTTGTGTCATTGGCGGCGGCGAGATGAAGCGCGCAACTTCTTCGGTCGTCAACGTGGAGAACAGCGACGCCGCGTCCGACAACCTCGGCTCCCGCAGAACGACCTGCTTTCCGCCCAGGGTCGGCAACGCGTTGCGCCAGTTGCTTTCCCGAACGGTCTGCACGGGCATGAGCATTGCCCCGTCCGTTTCAGGCTGATACAGCATGTGCTCCATGGCTATAACCCTCCGTTCGAGC
>JBKPDW010000425.1:0-19313 GCA_046728115.1 Acidobacteriota bacterium
GATCACGATGGAGGCCGCCGAGGATCCAGAATTTCTGGCGGCGATGAAGGGCGCGAGGATCCGCGGCGCGCTCGTTGGCGTCGAATCGGTGACGCGCGAGGGATTGAGCGACGTCTACAAGGGGTTCAATCTTGCCGGCGACGAGCTCGTCGCGCGGCTGCGTGCGTTCCGGCGATACGGCGTCCACGTACTCGGGTCGTTCATCTTCGGCCTGCCGAGCGACACCGCGAGCACGTTCGACGCAACCGTCGCCCTCGCCGAGCAGGCCGACCTGACGTTCGCGCAGTTCGTGTTGCTGACGCCATTCCCCGGAACCGTCGATTTCGACAAGTGGGCCGCCGAAGAACAGCGCCGCGGCACCGCGGTCGATGGCATGCCCATCACCCAGCATTGGCTGATTCCGGAACACCGGCGGCCGAGACTCTACGCGGCGCATCCCTCGATGTCGCTCGAGGAGATTCGCGTGGGCACACAACGCGCGTGGGACCGGTTTTACAGCTGGCGACAGGTCTGGGCACGTTCGCGCGTCGTCGAATCGGTGCGGGCACGCGTGGCATTCGTGCTCGTCTCGAAGTTGTACCGACAGATGTACGCCAACACCGGGATCGCGACCGACAGCGCGCGTGTTCAGCGATCGACGCGGTGGGCGCGGTGGATCGGCCGTGCCTGCCGTCGGCTGTTTCTGGCGAAGCCGATGCCGGATCTCCCCGTACCAGGCGAAGGTCCCGAACTCGTACCGAACTAGCGAATGTTCCAGCGAGACGGCGATGGCGACGATCTTGACTGCGATGTTATTGCCCATACTGTTCGTCGCTCACTTTCTCCATCCAGTCGACCGCCTTGCCGTCGAGCGCTTCGGCAATGGCGATGTGCGTCATCGCCGTTGTCGGCGACGCACCGTGCCAGTGCTTTTCGCCAGGTTCGAACCACACGACGTCGCAGGGATGGATCTCCTCGATCGGCCCACTTTCGCGCTGCACGCGTCCGCGGCCGGACGTGACGATCAGCGTCTGCCCGAGTGGGTGCGTGTGCCACGCCGTGCGCGCGCCGGGTTCGAACGTGACGATCGCGCCGCCGACCCGGGCAGGCGAGCTGCGTTGGAACGGGCAATCGATTCGCACTGACCCTGTGAACCACTCGACGGGTCCCTTCACGGAGGGGTGAGTGCCGTTTCTCTTGATGTCCATGTCCCTTGCTCCGAACAACACTTGCCTTTGCACCTTCTTCAGCGTAGCGGCCGCCCTGCGCCTTGACTAGCCGGAGAAATCAACAAGGGTTTGTGAGTACGATCACGAATAGTGCGCGACGAGCTCAGCGTTTTGTCAGCCTTTCTCGCGGTCGAGGAGGAGAAGTTTCACGCAGGCCGCGAAACGGTTGGGTGTTGTCGTCAGCGCTGAGCCACGCCATCCGTGGGCTGGAGGGGCGGATCGGGATCCGGCTTCTGGCGCGGACGACCCGTAGTGTCGCCCCGACTGAAGCCCGTAAGCAGCTCGTCGAATCGCACCTGCTGCGCCTCAGCGTCGGGACTTGACGGTGTGACCAGGTATGCGGCGGTCACGCCTTGGAGCGCCGCGTCCAGCTGGCGTCAAGACTATAGCGCCGCTACCGCAGGTTAAATTCTATGAGGACGACACGATCACGGCGGCGTAGAGCGAAGCACGTCGGTAGATTGATGACCGTGAGCGCAAGATCCTGACGGACGAATAGCCGGCAGAGGCGAACATGGCAGTCAATCTGGCCTGGCTCAACGGATTTGGCACCCATCGGCTCGCGTCGTTTGTATCGTATTCAACGATCAGAAAGCGGCGCTTCAATGTCATCCGCTCCTCGCACGCGCGAATGAACGCTGCCTGGTCAGCGACATAATGCAGCGAGTTGGCCATTAAAATGCCATCCAGATCGGCGAATGGCCACGTCTGTTTCATGAAGTCTCCGCGATGGGTTCTGATGCGGACGTCGTTGTGCGCCGACGGAATTCTCCGCAGGGCCGAGCCGTCGCGGTCCATCGCGTGAATGGTGCTGCCTGCGGCGAGCAAGGTGGCGAGCGCGAGGGTGAAGGTGCCATTGCCACAACCGAGATCGGCCCAGGTCGTCGGCCCGAGAGCGGATACGTCGCTGTCCGCGAGCATCTTGATCGCGTCAGGCAACAGCATCAAGTCATCATAGCAATACCATCTCTCGGACACCCCTCCTGCGAACGGCTCATTTGTCTTGGTTCATTCCTCTGAGATTTGACGCGGAACTAGGGAATCGCGAGACCGTCACAGAATCTCCTCGATGATGTGAACCGGCCCGTCCGGACGGATCTCTCCGATGCCCACCGCGAGCAAACGATTGAGGAACGCGTAGTTCGACGCCGCGGTCTCGAAGCGCGGCAGCGTGCGAAAGTAGTGATGCGCGTCGTCACGCAGCCCTGTGAATGTCATGTAGATCAGGGCGCCATCGTCGGTTTCGAGCGTTACCCGCAGATCGAGCTCGAGCGTGTCGTCGGCCTTTCCGATGACCCAGTCGCCGCCGCCGGCGAGGACCTTGCCGCGAAGGCGCTCGCCCTCGAAAGAGCCGCCGGTCACCGGGAAGATGGACAGCGTGCCGAGCGGTGTGGCTCCGACTTCCTCGGTCGGAGAGGTGATGAGACGCAGCAGCATGAGCGGACGCGAATTCATGGGATATTCCTTCGAGATTAGAGCAGCTCGAGAATGGTGTAGATAGGGCCTTCGGGGCGACGATCGCCGCTGGCCACCGCAACGAGGCGGTTCAGGAACCCGTACGCGGGGTGTGCGGTCTGGAATCGCGGCGTGGTTCGAAAGTAGTAGGACGCCGGATTGACCGGCTCGCCGCGTCCGATGGCCGCAATCACGTCCGGCGGCCCGTGACGCAAGCCGAAGGACCTCATCGAGATGAGCGCTCCGTCGTGCGTCCGGAGCGTGACGCGCAGATCCATCTCGAGGACGTCGTCCGCTCGAAGCAGAAGCCAATCGGCGCTGCCGCCAGGCAACACCGTTCCGCGAAGACGCGGGCCTTCGAAGACTCCGCCGCTGATGGGAGCGATCCGTCGAGTGCCGTGGGGCACGGCGCCGACGTTCTGCGCTGTCGTGACATTCACGTGCAGCATCATGAGCAGACGTGTGTTCATGGCGTTGACTCCGATTGCGAGAGCTGTGGAGCGGTTGCCCGATTCCCGGTCGAGAACCGAGTGTACGGGGTGTAAGCGTGAACTGCCCCTGCTGGCGAGGCGCGCCTGCTCGAAGTCGACGTCCATCAGGCGCACATAACGCGGGAACGAATTCGGCTGTCATCGGCGGGCACTCTCCATGTGGAGCCCAGCATCTTTGGCGGCATCGTCGGGAGTCCTGCCGCGCTCGCGAGCGACGATGTAGGCGGCGTACCATTCCGACCAGTGGTGCTTCTGAGCGGTGGGTTCGTACTCGCCGTGGTGCTTCTCTGTCTCTCGCAGAAGCTCTGTCAGACTCGCGACGTCCAGGCTGCTGAATCCTCGTCCGGCCAGCCGCGTCTTGATCTCCTGGAGCAGCCAGCTGTTGCCGTCCGGATCGCTGAACGACGCAAATGTTCCATAGGAGCGACCGTTGGGGTCGGGGCCCGGCGCGGGTGGGCCCCCGATGCCGGTGAAATGGAACGCCTTACTCACCTCGACGCCGCGGCCGATGAGCTCCCCGCGCGCCGCCTCCATGTCGGACACCACGAGATAGAGATTCTTGACTGAGCCCGGCGCTGCCGTCGTGACTCCCTTGCCGAAGTGGATCGAGCACGGTGATCCGGGAGGTGTGAACTGCACCACCCGCCAGTTCTCGCCGGCGGCGAAATCGGCGTCCAGCCGCCACCCAAGGCTCTCGTAGAAGCGCTTGGCGCGATCGACGTCGGACACCGGAAGGACGACGACCTCGAGCTTCAGATCGACGGTCGGAGCGCCCGCGATTTCAGTTGCGTGTTCGTTGCTTACTTGTGTGCTGCTCATAGTGACCTCCGGCGTTTGTTGGTGAGCGGCCGTCAGGATCGCGCCGCACCTTGCAGCGCCACCTTCGCGGCGAGCTCGTCCAGGCTTTGGCCAAGCACCCGGTTGAAGGCTGGGTATGGGTGGATGACGTCGGCGAGCGTCTTCAGCGGAGTGCCCAGCTTGATCGCCAGCACGAGCTCGCCCACTATCTCGCCCGCACGCGGTGTGACCAGAGTCGCGCCAATCAGCACCCCGCGCTCGCGGTCGGCTACCAGCTTGAGCGCGCCTCTGTGGAAGTCGTGGATGTAGCCGCGCACAGCCTCCGCCGGATCGGCGCTGGCGACGACAACGTCGATGCCTCTCGCGCGCGCGGCAGCCTCCGACAGCCCGACCGAAGCGATTTCAGGATCGGTAAATGTCACGCGAGGGACCGCCGTGTGATCGGCCCTCGCCTCCACGCCCCGCAATCGGCGCGCGACCAGCTGCCCGTGGTAGTAGGCGAGGTGGGTGAACCCACCGAGTCCCGTGATGTCACCTGCTCCGAAGACGCCGGGCTGCGCTACGAGCGTCGCCGGGTCTACCTTCAACCAACCGCGCTCTGTCTGAGCGAGCCCGGCCGCGCGCCACGCCTCCACGTTGGGCCGGCGGCCCGTGGCAACCAGCAACCGGTCGGCCGAGACCACAGCTCCGGACTTCAAGTGGACTACGACGGCCGAACGTTGGCGCGATGGCTCCGCGGATTGCTTTTCGACGGCGATACATGGGTCGCCGATCATCAGCGTGATGCCGTCCGCCTCCAGGTGTGGCCGGAGCGCGGCTCCGGCCTCTGGTTCCTCGAGGCCAAGGAACGTCGGTCCGGCTTCGATTATGGTCACCTTGGAGCCGAGGCGTGCGAAGGCCTGGCCGAGCTCGACGCCGATGGCGCCCCCGCCGAGGATCGCCAGCGAGGCCGGCAGCTCCCTCGGAATCACCGCCTGGCGGTTGGTCCAGAAGTCGACGGTGTCCAGGCCAGGGATGGGTGGGATCGCCGCGGTGCTGCCGTTGGCAATCACCACAGCGCGCCGCGCGATGAGCTGCTCGCTTCCAACCGCGACAGTGCGCAGGTCCGTCAGTTTCCCTTCGCCTCGAAAGAGCCTGGCCCCGGTCGCTTCCATCGCGGCGGCAGGCCGGCTGTCGTCGAGGTCGCGTGCCATCCACAGCACACGTTTGGAGACCTTGGGGAAGTCGACGGTCCATTCCACGCGTGAGGCGGCGAGGAGACGAGCGCGATCGGCCTCGCTCAGCGTTTCGCCTGAGCGAAGCAAGGTCTTGGAAGGCACGCAGCCCCAGTACGGGCATTCGCCCCCTACTAGCTCTCGCTCGACAACCGCGAGCGTCAGGCCGCTGTCCCGAAGGCCCACCGCGATCGCTTCTCCGGCGACGCCACCACCGAGACACACGACGTCAAACTCCTGAGACAAGTCCCTACCTCCGTGAGGGCCTGAGCGCGGCGGAGCGCGTCCAAGCGGTCGCCGATCATACGACGGGAAATGCCGGCTGTGGGCGCGAACGCGTCACAGCCCTGGAAGGCGCCCGGGTAGACATGGAGCTCGACCGGCACGCCGGCTTGCATCAGGCGAGTCGCGTATGCTCGTGGCGTTCGTCGCGCCGCGCTTCGGCTTCGGTCTGATCTGCGGCGCACTCATCCTCCACTTGCGGCCGGAAGCCCCTGGCAGTCGGCGGTGACGATTCAAAAACGTACGCGAGCGAACGCGGAGGATAGACTACCCACAGACGTCGAATCGGTCACGCGTCACAAATCAATGACGACGTCGCGAATCGGTTGCGAGCAGCAAACGAGAAGGTTGCCCTCGGCGGGCTGTTCGAGTGGCTCCGGTCCGTAGACGACGGCCCCGGAAACCAGACCGCTCTCACAGTTGTGACAAACACCGGTCCGGCACGACCAACGGACCGAGACATCGCACGCCTCGGCCAGCTCCAGAAGGCTCTGGTAGGCTGTCGCGTTCCAGTGTGCCGCGATGCCGCTGCGCGCGAACGACACCAGCGCACCGGTGTTGGCGTCGTGCTCGGGCGGATGCGGAGTTCGCGTCGCCGCGCCGACGACACCAGGCGTCATCGACTCGCTGCCGTTGAAGAGTTCGACGTGAATCCGCTCCGGCGCCACGCCCAGCATTGGGAGCGCCTCTTTCATGTCTGCCATGAAGCGAGTCGGCCCGCAGAGGTAGACATCAGCTTCTCGTGGGAGGCCGACCTTGTCGAAAACGGATCGTGACAGGTGACCGGGGGCGTCGAAATCCTCAGCCATCTTGTCGCGCGAGCCCGGCCTGCTGTAACAGACATAGCTGTGGCCGTGCGGGAGCGCGAGCATCAGGCGCCGGACCTCGGCGGCGAATGGATGGTGCTGCCGATCGCGGGTCCCGTACAGCCACAGAACCTGCCGCGTCGAGCGTGCCGCCGCCAGCGAGTGCAGCATCGCCAGAACAGGCGTCGCCCCGATTCCCGCGCTGAGCAGCACGACCGGCCGTTCCCCGGACTGCAGAATGAAGCTTCCGCGTGGCGAGGTGACTTCGAGAACATCGCCCACGCGGACATGGTCCTTCAAATAGGTTCCGGCCGCGCCATTCGGCTCGATCTTCAGGCTGATTCGGTAGCGATCCCCAGACAGGGGGCCCGAGAGCGAGTAGCTGCGAAAAAGTGGCGGGCCGCCGGCCGACCGTTGAAGACGCAAGACCACGTACTGGCCCGGCAGAGCGGTTCGCAACGGCTGCCCGTCGGGACTCTGCATGGTCAACGAAAGGACGTCCGCGGACTCGTGATCGATCGCGGTCACCGCGAGGGGCCGAAATCCTGGCGGAGCCGGATGAGCCGCTGCTGCCGGCGCGAGCCCTGCGTTGCCACTCCCCACACCACTTGTTTCGTTCTTCAGCAACGCGTCGAACGAGACGCGCCATCCGGGTGAAAGCGCGTCGATCCGCAACGCGCGCTCCAGTTGATCGTGCGGATGATTAGGTGAATAGAGGAGCGCGTTGATCTCTGCGACGGTCATCCGCTCCTTCGCCTCTCCCACCTTCACGATGTCGTCGCCGCCGCCCACCTCGCCTTCCTGCAGCACGCGGAAGTAAAACCCCGGCCGTCCGCTGGATGTCAGCAATGCCGGCATACGAGGTTCGTTCATGCGAATGCCGACGCGATAGCAGGTCACGCGAGGTTGAGTGACCTCGAACAGCGCGCTGCCGATCTGATAACGATCGCCGATGCACACAGCATCGTCTAGCAATCCTTCGATCGTGAAGTTCTCGCCGAACTGTCCGTGGACGAAGTCAGTCCTCTTCAGTTGCTCCTGCCAATAGCGATACGATCCGACCTGGTAGACGAAGACCGCGCGCTGCTCACCCCCGTGTCCCGCCAAATCGCCTTGACCGTCTCCATCTAGATTCAAGCGGCCGACGCGACAGCGGCCACGCACCGGATCCTTCCAGATTGCGGTGTGCACAGTGCGACCCTTCCACTCGATGTCGCGCGGAAGTCCGACGTTCACGGACAGTAGTCGAGCCATGTCACTCAGCTTTCGCGCTGCCAGCCCGCTGGCGAGTGCTCAGTCACGCTTGTTTGCGCGGGACCGCCTCGGCGACGGTGAGGTCGCGATCGTGGCCGTGCGGAATCAGCGTCGGGCCCGGCTCGAGGCAGAGCTGAGTGCCATCGAGCTGTACCGAGATCATATCCGGCTCGAACGACACCAGGTCGGAGATGCGGCCAACCACGGGATAGGCCTCGCGGTACGAGCATGCCGCCTGACGTGCGTCACCGATGTCGTAGTAGCTGCACAGCCCTTTGTACAGGCAGAAGAAGTCTGGTGTTCCACGGCGGACACTCGCATCACGGAAAACCTGGCATCAGCGAGATCACGGTGAAGGCGCACAGAGGTCAGATGATGCGCAAGATCAAGGCAGACTCTCTTGCCGAGCTACACTAGCTTATCTGTCTCTGCGTGATTCACGCTCAGCGGTCGTCGGTATGGCTGAAGACATCCCTCCACACAGTCGAAGCGATGAATCGCCTGGCAGGAGCGCGCGCGGCCTGACGTCGAGCGAACCCACGGCAGCCCTCCTTTCAACCGAGGCATGGAGGCCAAGCGCCAACCCGTGGGTGATCGCGGTAGTGGTGGCCATGGCGGCGTTCATGGAGGTCCTTGACACCAGCATCGCCAACGTCGCGCTGCCATACATCGCGGGCAACCTCGGTGCAAGCAACGACGAGAGCACCTGGGTCTTGACGTCTTATCTCGTCTCGAACGCCATCGTGCTGCCGATCACCGGCTGGTTCGCGGGAGTCTTCGGCCGGAAGCGCTTTTTCATGGTGTGCCTCGCGATCTTCACGTTCAGCTCACTGCTGTGTGGGATTGCGCCAAATCTCGGCGCCATGATTCTCTTCCGCGTGCTGCAGGGCGCGGGTGGCGGCGGGCTGCAGCCAATGGCGCAGGCCATCCTCGCCGACACCTTTCCTCCAGAAAAGCGCGGCCTGGCATTTGCGCTGTTCGGCATCACCACGATCATCGCGCCAACAATCGGCCCGACCCTCGGCGGATGGATCACCGACAACTACAGCTGGCGCTGGATCTTCTTCATCAACCTGCCCGTCGGCATAGTTGCTCTGTTCCTGATTCTTCGACTGCTGGAAGACCCGCCGTGGGTTAGGCGTGTCGAGCGCGCGGGTGTCACGATCGATTACGTGGGCGTCGCGCTGTTGGTGATCGGCGTGGGAGCGCTGCAGATCATGCTCGACAAGGGGCAGGAGGTCGACTGGTTCGGATCCTCATTCATCGTCTCACTCGCCGTTATCGCGGTCGTCGGCCTGACCTCACTGGTCGTCTGGGAGTGGTTTCACAAGACCCCCATCGTGGACGTGCGCCTGTACAAGAACATGAATTTTCTCGGCGCCAACTTCATGATGTTCATCCTGGGGATCATGTTGTTCTCGAGTCTTGTCATGATGCCGCAGTTCTTGCAAACGCTGATCGGCTACACCGCCGAATCAGCGGGCCTGGTGCTCTCTGGCGGTGGTCTCTTGCTGTTGTTCCTCATGCCCGTTGCGGGGACGCTCTCGTCCAGAGTCCAGGCGCGTTACATTATTGCCTTCGGTTGGCTGGCGCTGTCGGCTGCCATGTTCTATTCCACTCAGACCCTCAATCTCCAGATCAGTTTTCAGGCGGCGGCTTTCCTGCGCGCGGTGCAAGTGTTCGGCCTCGGCTTCCTGTTCGTGCCCATCAATCTTGTTTCGTACATCGGGATGCCGCCGGAAAAGAGCGGCAACGTCGCCGGTCTCGTGAATTTCATGCGCAACATCGGCGCGAGCATCGGGACGTCCATGGTCACCACGGTCATCGCGCGACGGGCGCAGTTCCACCAGGTCCAATTGGTCGCACATGCGGCGCTCGGCCAGCTCCCGTTCACCAACACGGTGGACGCATTGTCGAGGCGCCTTGCCACGTCGGGTCTCGACGAATCGCGAGCCACGGCTCAGTCGTACGCCCGCCTCTATCGTGCGCTCATCGGCCAGGCGACAGCGTTGGCCTATATCGACGCTTTTTGGGTGCTGTGCACAGGAGCGGCCATCATGTTCGTGTTGTCGTTTGCATTGAAGAAGAATCAGCCGACCGCCGGCCGCCAGGTCGCGATGGAATGATGGCCAGGCGCGCGAACGGAAGTGAGAGGTTCGCCGGGGTGGGGGCGGAGCCCCACGTGAGTTAAAGCATGAGGACTTATGTCAGTTCGTGTCGTCACGTTGGAGCGTGAATACGGAAGCGGCGGCGGGACGATCGCGGCCAAGCTTGCCGCGCGACTCGGCTGGCAGCTCTGGGATCAGTTGCTCACCGAGGAAATTGCACGGCGGCTGGGTTGCGCACGCCGCGCCGTCGAGGAGCGTGAGGAGAAACGCGACCCGGCGTACTACCGGCTTCTGAAGGCCTTCATGAAAGGCAGCTTCGAAGGGAGCCTGAACGCACCCCGCTTGAACCTCGTGGATACCGACCGCGTCCGGGAGGTCGTGCAGAAGCTGCTGCCCGAGATCGTCCAAGAGGGCAGCTGCGTGATCGTGGGCCGCGGATCCTCGTATTACCTCTCGACGCGATCAGACGTATTTCACGTGTTTGTCTACGCGCCGTTCGAAGAACGGGTCCGGCGGCTGCAGTCAACGGGCAAGAGCGAGCAGGAAGCGATCGATCTCGCTGAGACCGTCGACCGTGATCGTGCCACGTTCATAAAGCAGTATTTCAATGTCGAGTGGCCCGGGAGAGATCGGTTTCACCTGATGGTCAATTCAGCAATGGGGGACGACGTGGCCGTCACGATCATTCTCGATGCGATGGCTCGGTATGCGAGCGCTCGAGGAGATCAACCAACGGCGGAAGCCGGACGTGTGGCGAACCGCTAGGCGTGCCAGGGCCAAGAAGCGGGTTCGGGGCGCGAAGCCCCCTATCGAGTTCGGAGGAGGAGAGATGTCTGGCGATCGACGGACGCGGCTGGTCGTGTTTCGTTGTGTGGTCGTTGCAGTCGTCCTTGGCTCGCCAAGGCTGGGTGTGGCACAGGCTCCAAATCCGTTTCTTGGCAGCGTGCCGAGCGGCCAGGCAACGGGAACCACCCTCGACCTCTCGCTGCCTGAAGCGTTCGACCGCGCGCTGCGATACAACCTTGGTGCGATCGAAGGCCGGGAGAATACACGCGCCGCGCACGCCGCTCGTCTCCGAAGCCTGAACGCGCTGCTTGCGAACGTGTCGGGGCGCGTCAGCGCCGCGGTCAATCAGATCAACTTGAAAGCGCTAGGCTTCAATCTCTCTATCCCTGGTATCTCCGTTCCAACGGTTGTCGGACCCTTCAATGTAACCGACGCGCGGTTGTTCGTGACGCAGGAGCTGTTCAATTGGTCGGATATCCAACGTCTGAAATCGTCATCCGAAACGGAACGCGCGTCCGAATATACGTACCAGAGCGATCGTGACCTCGTGGTGTTCACGACGGGTAACGCGTACTTGCTCGTGATTTCGGACGCGGCTGCTGTCGAGTCCATCCGCGCGCAAGTCAGAACTGCGCAGACCCTGTACGACCAAGACGTCGACAAGAACGCGCAGGGAGTCATCGCCAGGATCGACGTGTTGCGCGCGCGCGTCGAGCTCCAGACCCAGCAACAACGGCTGATCGCAGCCGAAAATCAGCTCAATATCGACAAGCTGAGCCTCGCGCGCGTGATTGGGCTGCCAAACGGACAAGACTTCCGGTTGACCGACACCGTCCCGTATCGACCGTTTGAGGTCAGCACCCTGGCGCAGGCGCTGACGCAGGCGTACGCAACGCGTCCCGACTATCTCGCGGGCGAACGGCAGCTGAGGGCCGCAGAGATGGCACTCCGGGCCGCGACGGCCGAAATCTATCCGTCCGGCTCCGTGGCTGCCGACTACGGGGCGATCGGCAATCCGAATTTCGGAGCCGCGCACGGCACCTACTCGGTGAGCGCGGCCCTCAACATCCCCATCTTTCAAGGAAGTCGCGTCCGCGCCGACAAGCTGCAGGCGGAATCAACGCTGGAGCTACGCAAAGCAGAGCTAGCCGACCTGGGCGGCCGAATCGACGACGAGGTGCGCACGGCATTCTACAACTTGAGATCGTCATCCGAGCTAGTGGCGGTTGCGCAAAGCAACATCGACCTCGCGAACGAGACAGTGCGACAAGCGCAGGATCGTCACTCAGCGGGCGTGGCGAACAATCTCGAGGTGGTCCAGGCTCAGGAATCGGTTGCGGCCGCCAATCAGGCTTATATCGCAAGTCTCTATGCGTTCAACCTCGCCAAGATCTCTCTCGCGCAGACCCAGGGCGTGGCCGAACGTTCTGCCGTGACGTATCTGCTGGGGAGGCAATAACCGTGGAGGGTCAACCCGCCCAAACACCCGCCGTGCCGCCGCGGGCCGATGAAGGGATCTCGTCATCGGACACGAGTCGACGGTTGCGAGCATCGCGCCGCGGCGGAGGACGCCGTACACTCATCCTGTTAGTACTCATTGGCGTTGCCACCGTCATCATGGCGATCGTCCTGTATCAGCGTTTCGCCGCTTGGGAATCGACTGACGACGCGCAGATTGACGGTTACATTTTCCCGGTGAGCTCTCGGGTGCCAGGGTATGTAACCCGCGTCCTCGTGGATAACAACCAATACGTCGAGGCAGGCACCGTGCTCGTGAAGCTAGACCCAAAGGACTATGAGGTTGCAGTCGCAAATGCAAAGGCAACGCTCGCGAACGATCAGGCCAGCGCCGCCGCGTTGCAGACCAACGTCCCAATCACGTCCGTGAGCACCTCGAGCCAACTCTCGAGTGCCCATGCCGACATCCGGAACGTGGAAGCCGGCCTCCTCGCGGCACAGCGAGGCTCGGAGGCCGCGCAGGCCGCCTTGCGAGAAGCCGAAGCCAACGATTTGAAGGCTCAGGACGATGTGAATCGGTACAAGCCGCTCGCGGAGCGAGACGAAATCCCTCAGCAGCAGTACACGCAAGCCGTGGCCAGCCAGCGGGCAACGGCCGCCGCCGTCGAAGCCGCCCGCGCTTCCGCGGCCGCTGCGGAACAACAAGTGACGCAGGCCAGATCGAGACTCTCCCAGGCGCAGGCTCAATTGCGGTACGCGGAAACGCAGCCGCAACAGATCTCCGTGCAGCGTTCGCGGGCTCAGGCAGCCGACGCGGAAACCGAGCGCGCTGCGGCGACCCTGCAGCAAGCACAGCTGAACCTGCAGTACACGACGATTCTCTCGCCCGTGGCCGGGATCGTCGGCCAGCGATCGGTACATCCCGGCCAGAATGTCGCGCCCGGCCAGCAACTGATGACGATCGTGCCGCTCGACGGCCAGAACATCTGGGTCACCGCTAATTTCAAGGAAACCCAGTTGACCTACATGCGCCCAGGCCAGCCCGTGCGGGTGTATGTCGATACCTACGGTCGGACGTACGACGGACACGTGCTGAATATCGCCGGAGCCAGCGGGGCTCGCTATAGCCTGCTGCCACCCGAAAATGCCACGGGAAACTACGTCAAGGTGGTGCAGCGCATCCCTGTGAAAATCGTGTTCGAGAGAGGGCAGGACCCCGAACACCTGCTGCGCCCCGGCATGTCAGTCGAACCAGACGTCAGGGTCCGGTAATAGCCCCATTGCCCAAGGCCAGTGATCCCCTCTTCGTCAAAATCAATTCTGTGGAAGCACCGACGCCCCATACGAGCGGCACCTCGTGTTCGACAAACGAAGGCAACGACTCGTATGTAACCGCTCGCTAGGACCAACGCACGTCGAGCGCGAGTTCCGTTTTAGGGCGTCGGAAGGGAGTGCTTCAGCCGTGCGCATTGTGTACGGAGGATTGCTCATCGTCGATCCGGCTGGAGATCCGTGGCGCTTCGGCGCCGCGCGATCGCCTGCGCAACGATCGCGCGAGCGTCAGCCTCAATCCGCTGCAGATGCGCCTCCCCCAAGAAACTCTCCGCGTAGATCTTGTAGATGTGTTCGGTCCCGGACGGTCGCGCGGCAAACCACCCGTTGGCAATAATCACTTTGACCCCGCCGATCGGATGCTGATTGCCTGGCGCGACCGTGAGCACGTGCTGAATCGGCTCCCCGGCCACCTCGGATCCGTGGACATCGGCCTCCGAGATCGCCTCGAGCACCCGCTTCTCCTCCGCGCTGGCGGGCACCTCGATGCGGCCGTAGACGGGATCGCCGAGATCGCGCGTGAGTCGGCGGTACAACTCACCAGGATCGTGGCCTGCCCGTGCGGTGATTTCCGCGGCGAGCAGGGCCGCTGTGATGCCGTCCTTGTCTGTCGTCCACACGGTCCCATCGAGGCGAGCGAACGTCGCGCCAGCGCTCTCTTCCCCCGCAAAGCCAAGTGCACCGCTACGCAGTCCATCCACGAACCACTTGAATCCGACAGGCATTTCCCTGACTTGCCGCCCGACGGCCGCGGCCGTGCGATCGATGCTGCTGCTGCTCACCAACGTCTTGCCCACAGCCGCCACGCCACTCCACCGCGGACGGTGCGTGAACAGGTACTGGACGCACGCCGTAAGGTAATGGTTCGGCGGCAACAACCCCGAGCTTCGGGTGACAATGCCATGTCGATCGTGATCGGTGTCGCACGCGAACGCAATGTCGAAACGGTCCTTTAGGCCAATAAGCCGCTGCATCGCGTACGGCGACGAGGGGTCCATTCGAATGCGTCCGTCCCAGTCGAGGGTCATGAACGCGAAGGTCGGATCGACTGCCTCGCTGATTACGGTGAGATTGAGCCCGTAACGTTCGACAATCGCCGGCCAATAGTGAACACCGGCTCCGCCGAGCGGATCGACGCCCAGCCGCAATCCAGAGTGCGCGACGACGTCGAGAGCGAGGACACTGCCAAGGTCGCCCACGTACGCCTCGCGAAACCCATAGGCCCGTGTGGTGGATGCGCGCCGCGCCCGCTCGACCGGGACGCGCCTGACATTCTTCAGCTGTTCCGCCAGCAAGTCATTGGCACGGGCCTCTATCCACGTCGTGGTCGCTTCCTCCGCGGGCCCACCGTGCGGCGGGTTGTACTTGAAGCCGCCGTCTTCCGGCGGGTTGTGCGACGGCGTGACGACAATGCCGTCAGCGAGGCCGCTGATGCGACCCCGGTTGTACGTGAGGATCGCGTGGGATACGGCGGGCGTCGGCGTGAAGATCTCGTCGCCAGCCGTCATCGTCTCGATGCCGTTGGCGGCGAGGACCTCGAGGGCGCTCCCGAAGGCGGGCTCGGACAGCGCGTGGGTGTCGCGGCCGATAAATAGCGGTCCATCGATGGACTGCCAATGGCGCCGCTCGCAAATCGCTTGCGTGATAGCCAAGATGTGCCATTCGTTGAACGCTCGATCCAACGACGAGCCACGGTGGCCGGAAGTGCCGAACACCACACGCTCCGCCGCAACGGCGGGATCAGGCCGCTCGGCGTAGTACGCCGCGACAAGCTTCGATACGTCGACTAATTGCGCCGGATCGGCCGGCCGCCCTGCATTGGGGCTGACGTCAGCGGTACCCGGATCCTGTAGCATGCGAAAACCCAGTCACGCGCAGAGCCGTGTCGCTGAATGACATGAAGAGAAAGTATCCGACTCGAAAGATAGCGCGGCGAGCCAACCCATTGTAGCTACTAAGTAGGTTCGCCGAGTTCGCCAGTATTCAGCGACACGGCTCTGCTTGAGGCTGTCAATGCCGCAGTTCGAGCAAATAAAAGATCCGCGATGCACCAAACCTGAGTCCAGCGACACTTTGATAGCGAGGACGCGCGAGGGATGCTGTCCAACGGTCGGACCAATACCAAAGTCTTATGGACCCCCGGCCGCAGAGTGGCGCACCCTATTTGGATACTGTTGTCACGAGAGGACCGGCAATCGATAACGAGCTCAGCCGACGCTGCCGGACGCACACCTGGAGTTCCGGTTCGGTTTCTCATTCGCGATCACCATCGAAAGTTGCACGCCGTGGCAGTCGTCTTCCATGCGCGACCGTTGATCGACACGACGAGACGTCACGGCACACGCACGATGGGACGACTGATCGCACCGAGGACGATATGCTAGGTCGGCTAGTCGGATTGCGAAGAGGCCGCCTCGACTGTGTTGCCGGTGACGATTCGTCATTGACCTTCTATGAAAACGCCGTAAGTAATCGGCCGACATCAAGAGGTCTGACACAATTCTCTTCGACGAACTGTTTTGGCCGCCAGCAAACCGCTGAATGCAAGCCTCATCGCAGAAGGCTACGAGGCGTTTTGCGATAATCGTCTCAGTTTAGCGGGTCGTACGATTATGTCGCTGGCGGCGCGAGCGCGGTGATCGGTTCTCAGGATCGAAGGGTATCTGAACCTAATGGATGTCGGGTCCGGTTGCTGGCGGGGAGAGACAGATGTGGTGACGATCCGTCCTGAGATAGCCGCAGATGTTCCCCGCGTCCGCAGCGTTAACGAGATGGCGTTCGGTCAGCCAGCGGAGGCCAAGCTGGTCGATCGCCTACGAAGTGCGTGCGCTGAGGCCTTGTCGTTGGTGGCCGACGACGAAGGAACCGTCGTGGGCCACATCCTGTTTACTCCCGTGGTGGTCGACAGCGCGGGGCGTCCCATCGTCGGCATGGGATTAGCGCCGCTGGCCGTCATTCCGGATAGGCAGCGTGAAGGCATTGGCTCGCAGCTCGTGCGGCGTGGCCTTGATATCCTGCGCGACCGTGGGTGTCCTTTTGTGGTCGTCGTCGGCCATGCCGAGTACTACCCGCGGTTCGGTTTTGAGCGGGCATCCAGCCGCGGATTGGCAAGCCAGTGGGAGGGAATCCCCGAGGCCGCGTTCATGGTTGTAACACTTGACGCGGATGCCATGACTGGAATCTCTGGCGTGGCCAGGTACCGAGACGAGTTCAACGAGCTGGCATGATTCGCCACGCTAGTCGATCACCCCACCTTCGTGATTTTGCGGCGCGAGCGCGGTGATCGGTTCTCGGGATCGAAGGAGTGTCGAGAAGACGCGACCGACGTCGAGCTGGCGCTGCTGAATCATTCGATGGACACTCGCAAGCACCGCGTGCGTGTCAGCGCCACGTTGGGATCGGTTCCCCCCGCAGACCTTGCGCGTTGTCCAGAAAGCACATCGCGAAAAACTCCGATCACACATAGTGATAAACGCTACCAGGAGGTATTTGTGATGGTCAGAAACAACGCGTTACCGGCGTCGACGATGGTGTCCGTCGAGGACATCGCTAAGCGCGCCTACGAATTGTACCTGGAGCGCGGCCGCGCTGACGGGTTTGATCGTGAGGATTGGCTTCGAGCGGAGCGTGAGCTCAAAGCACCGTCACACGATTCTCATACCGGCGCTCCGGGCGACGATCGAGGCACGATGAGGCACGCATAGTCGACAGCGGCGAGAGGATCGATCCTTCACAGTCTCATGTCGAGCGGCGAATCGGGCCTGAGCAGTGTCGAGGCCGCACGGCGTCGTCGCGTTCACCCGTGTCTCGCCGGCGCAGAAGACAGACCGTCTGGAGCATTTCCCGTCGCTCCAACGTGTGCACAACGGGACAGACGGCGTCCGGGTCCATGTCGTATCGTCAGCGCTGTAAGAGAGGATAATGTATGCCTTCGGCAGTCGCGACCGCATCTGCAGCGCCGGAGCTACGCTCGGCGATCCGGCTCCCCCGAAATGCGGCTCGTCCGGACGCAACGATCCGGGCGGCAACGCCGAGCGCGGTCGTCGCAAGCGGCCGTGGACGGCAAATGCTCGGTTGGCTCGAGGACGCGGGCCTGTTGCTGCTGCTCGCGCTCGCGTTTCCTCTGGTGGTTCTTGTCGTGGGCACGCCGGTGGCGCTCGTCGTGCGCCTGCTGATCGAGATCGGCCGTCGATGGTAGTGACGATACCCGTCGCCGCCGTGTCAAGGCTGCGACGCCGTCCATCGAAGCTTCGCCAGCGGCCTTCCGGACACAGGCGGGTCTCATGGGATTCCTCGGTCGTTCATCACGACGCTCAGCGGTCCCGTTGATCTTGAGCGGGAGCGAGCTGGTGTATTCTTCAATGACGCGGCCGTATGAGCTCGTTTTTGATCACGAAAAGGAAGTTGCTCGATGGCGCCAACACAACCCCGGCACGATGACATCATCATTCGCCGCCGATTCGGCGAGCACGCGTCGACGCACGCGGTGAAACAACTCTACGCCGTCACCTACCCCGGGCATACCGACCTCGGTGTAGAACACGAGATTTATGGCGAAGCCGAGGCAGTGGCGCTCGAGCTGGCACAAAGGCAAGGGCGCTCGGTGTGGTATGAGGAGAATCCTCAGAGCGGGAGGCGAACGCTTGTAAAGAGTTTCAGGGACTCCGATTAAGTCATCCGTCTGAAGCGAAGCCTGAGGGAGGAACCAATGGCAATTCGCAAGGCCGCACGGAACAACCGTTCGCAGACAGCGGCGAAACAGACATCCGCTCCTACCACGCGTCTCAGCCGCGGACCAGTCGATGCGCCGGGGAAGCGTCATAGGAAACCGCCGCCTCAAGAGTCGCTCGACGACCGGATGGGCGAGCCGCGAGGCAAACAGATGGGACAAAAGAGCATGAAGACCGGCTGGCGCGGCTCACGAGGCTAGCTCGGACCAGCGCCCCTCCTCGCAGGCCTTCACCGCCCCGGCTGCAGCCTCACCGGCGTATCCAGCCTAAACACGAGGACATTTTCCGCCGGGACGCAAACATCGCGTCCTCTCGGAACACCTGGGCGCCCGCGCCGCCTTCCGCGTCGACGCCGCCGCCAATCGCTTTTCTCCAGGCTCCAGAACGCACGAGTCGAATATGAACGACACACGACGACCCTCGGTTCCGACATCGACAGCTCCCGAGCGCGGTAGCGCACCCCTCAGCCGGAGGCGTCACCGGCCTCGTCGTTCCTGGCTGCACGAGCACTCGCTCAGTCTGCTGCTCGGCAGCATGGTGGTGGCGTTGCTCCTGCTGTACCGGCGCGCGGATCCCACGACACACCTCGGGTCGTTTTACGGCAATGCCGCGGCGGACTGGCTTGGCTCGTTCGTGACCGTCGTGGCCACAAAGTTCTGGTTCGAGAGAGGCTCGTCTGAGAGCCGCGTGCCTTCCGCGCCGCGCGGCACCAGTCCAAGATTTCTGCACGAACACTCCCTCACGGTAGTGCTCGTACTGACCTGGATTGGCTGGATTTGGTGGTACGTGCAGATTGACCCGAACGGAAAGTCGGGTCAGGTGGTCGGCAATATCGTCTCAGAGTGGAGTCAGATCCTCTCCCTCGTCTGGTTCACCAAGTACCTCCTCGAGAAGGGGTCGCGAGAGAGCCGTCACGAGTAGCGGCGGTCAGTCGTGCAGGCGACGCTCAAGCTGGGATTTATGATCAGGCTCATTACCGTAACGGTGGGATGGCAAAGGATTGAGTCGACTAGAACGCTGCGCACTACCTCGGTAGCTTCCGGGTTGCGGGCCGGACTCAAGCGAGTACAGCGCACACAGATAGGGCGGGAGCGTGAAGTGTTCGAGTTCAATCGCCCCGCCACGCCGCCCACCAGTAACGCGGACCCGGGTGGCACCTCGCTGATGCGGAATTCGTTATTTGCCATGGTCTCAGGCTCCTTTCGCCGCAGTTGCGACCGCTGCGGACTGAGTGAGCCAAGTGTCGAAACGCGTTTCGCCAAGTCGGGCGTCTTTGCCGGGGAGTAGCGTTCGCTCACCGACCTCCGCGCCGGCGTATCGCGCGTGTGGGTCGGCGATGACTTCGCGGGGATCTTTGAGGGTGGCCAAGCGCCGCCGGACTAGTTCATCCA
>JBKPDW010000426.1:0-5780 GCA_046728115.1 Acidobacteriota bacterium
GGTCGAGCTCACGCCCGAGCGTGGTGAACTCGCCTTCAGACCTCAGCACGCCGCGGAGCAGCGACGTCAGCCGCATCAAGGTTTCGAGCGCCCGCGGCGGCGCCGTCTGGATCAGGTAACCGATTGTCGTCAGCGCGTTGAAGAGGAAGTGCGGATTGATCTGCGCGCGCAGCGCGCGGAGCTCCGCTTCGCTCGCAAGCTTCCCGATCTCTTGCTCGCGAATTTCACGGGTGTATCGCTCGTTGGTGATTCGAATGGCATCAATGCGACGGGCCACGACCACCGCGATCGCTTCGAGCGTTCCCACGTCGTCCGATAAGAGGCGCCGTCCCGCGCTCAGCTGACCAACTGTGAGCACGAACTGTGGCTGGTCAGCGGTCGGTACGGTGACGCAGGTCGTCACGGGGCCGGGCAGGGCCTCACCAGATGCAGTCGACGCCATCGCGGCGGCATCGGGCCCGCCCACGACGGCGACGCCCAGGCTCCCGCTTGTGCTGCCCGACGTCCATTCGCGCCACTGTACAAATCCGGCGTTGAGCGCTGGCGTCAGCAACTCGCAGACGGACGACAGGAGGTCGCCCACATCGTCGGAGTCCTGCGCAAGGCGGCTGACGGTGCCGCGAAGCGATCGGTAATCCGGCCGATGCAGGACGACGGCATCGACGAACCACGTCACGCCTCGGCGGAGGACCGGGTACAGCAGCGCCGTCGTCACCCACAGCGTGACCAGAACGGTCAGTTGCCGCGGATCGGTTTGCACGAAACGCGCGAACGCCGTGGAGCGAGTGCCAAATGTCGCGATGACCGCAAAGGCGATCGCGACAAGGGCGACCAGCGACAAGGCCCACTTCAAAAACAAGTCTGCGAGCGCGAACCGATAGTCCTGGTACAGGATCGCAAACGCCAGTGGCAGCGAGGCGTGGTGACCGACGAGTTCGACGGGCCATGAGGCGTCGCCGCGATGCAACTGGCTGAGATGCAGTGCGGAGACGGCGAACGTCGCGAGCGCAGCGGCCCACAGGGCGCGGGCCGCGCCAGGGCGACCGCGCGTGACTGCGACGAGGGGAACGACCAGTGCGACGAACGAGTACGTGAGGAGCCGCATGCCAAACGGCGCGGGAACCGGCAAGTCATTCGCTGCCGCGCGGAGATGCAGGACGGCGGCGATCGCGCTGACCCCATACGCGGCTGCCACGAGAGTTCTCTTCGCGCCGCCTTGCACCACGTGACGCTCATCCCGCAGGACCGAATGCACGACAACGGCGGGCAAAAAGCCGAGGGCGGCAAACCCGATGGCAGCCAGGTACGGGAACGGTCCTTCGATCCCCCTCTTCTGGAGCTCATAGGCTGGCAACGCGCACAAATTCCAGGCGAGCCCGAGCACGGACGTGAGCAGGAGCAGCGGGTCAAAACCGGAGCGAAACCCCGCAGTCCGTCCCGCACGCACGACCATCGCGAGCAGCATCGCGTAGAGCACGACGCCGGTGCTCAGCCCGACGAGGTTCAGCAAATCGCCGACGTTCAATGTGGTCGACACGGTACGCCTGTGCCCGACAACGACTAACCGGAAGGCAACGACTGGTTCATTTGGCCTTACGAACGGTTGCGCCAGACCAATGAGCGGCAGCGCGCCCGCGCCGCCTACTGCTTCATTATCAGCTTCATTATCAGTGAATTCCTTCAAAGAGAAAGGGGTTCTCGGCCGCTCGGCCAGTCCACTCGCATTCCGTTCGTGCCGTGAATGACGACGTCCGCCGGTTCAAACCGACCGTTCATTGGCTTGTGGTGGCCGGTTCGTCGCGGCTTTGCTAGCGTGCGTCTCGAGGGCTGTCTTCACACGAGGCGCTATGACAATGTTGAACGCTCGCGGGGCGTTGCGGCTCGCTACCGCAGTGCTGTGCCTGGGCCTGTTGGCTTCCTCGGCACAATCGCAAGGACTCGGTGGCGCTGGCACGGTTCAAGGCACCGTCAAGGATCCAACCGGTGGAGTGATGCAGGCCGTCCAGGTCAGGATCAGCAATCCCGTCACCGGATTCTCTCGAACCGTCACGACGGACGCGGCAGGCAAGTACGTGTTCAACAATTTGCCGCCGAACCCCTACCACATCACGGTCGAGGCGGAGGGATTTCAGACGCTCGAGCGGGACGTCGACGTGCGGACCGGTGTTCCGATCACGATGGACTTGACGCTCGCCTTGGCTGGCGCAACGGCTGCCGTGGAGGTTGTCGGTCATGCCGGCGACCTTCTCGAACGCGATCCGACGGCGCACACCGACATCGATCAGACCCTCATCGCAAAGCTGCCGCTCGAAACGTCCTCGTCCGGATTGAACCAGATCGTCACCATGGCGTCTCCAGGAGTGGTCTCCGATTCGAACGGGTTCTTCCATCCGGTCGGCGATCACGCGCAGACGCAATTCTCGATCGACAACCAGCCAATCACCGACCAGCAAAGCCGGCTGTATTCCAATCAGATTTCCCAAGATGCCGTGCAGTCGATGGAAGTGATCACTGGTGTGGCGCCGGCGGAATACGGCGACAAGAGCAGCCTCGTCGTGCACATCGTAACGAAATCTGGCCTCGATCAGGCGAAGCCCACCGGGAGCGCGTCATTCGGGTACGGCTCGTTCAAGAGTCCAACGGGTGATGTCAATCTCGGCGCCGGATCGCACAAGGTCGGAAACTTCCTGTCGTTGTCGGGACTGCGAACTGATCGCTTCCTCGACCCACCCGAGTTCGAGGCGCTCCACGACACGGGCGATCAAGTCTCCTTCTTCGACCGATTCGATTTCCGGCCTGGAACAACCGATACGATTCACTTGAACGTCCAGGCAGCGCGATCCGGATTCGACGTCCCCAACACCTACGATCAGATCGCGCAAACGCAACATCAGAACATCCGAACGTTCAACATCGCGCCCGGCTACTCGCGCGTCATCGGCTCGAACACGCTTTTCACGGCGAATGGTTATGTCCGTCGGGACCATCTCACGTACCTGCCGAGCGCCACTCCGCTGAACGACACGCCCGCATCGGTGAGCCAGGATCGAATGCTGACGAACATGGGCGTGAAAGCGGACCTCTCGATGACGCTCGGCGCTCACAACGTCAAGTTCGGCGGCTCGATTGGTGCGACGCGGCTCCACGAGCAGTTCACGTTCGGGATCACCGATCCAACCGACAGCGCCTTTGCGGGGGAGGAAGGCACCGTCGATCCGGCACTGGCACCGTTTGATTTGACGAATGGCGGATCGCCACTCGCGTACGACCAGTCGTTCACCATCAAGCAGCAAGCGGCGTACGTCCAGGACGACATCAAAGCCGGCAACGCGACGCTGAATCTCGGGGTAAGACTCGATCACTATGACGGCTTGACCACGGCGACACTCGTTCAGCCCCGCGTTGGGGTGTCCTATGCCGTGACGGGAAGCGGAACGGTGCTGCGCGCCTCGTACGGGCGAACCATGGAAACGCCGTACAACGAAAACCTGCTGCTCTCGGCCGGCAACGGCTTGAACGGGATTTTCGGTGACAGCCAGCCCGTACCGCCAGGTCGTCGGAACCAGGTGGAGCTCGGGATCCAGCAGGGATTCGGCCGATGGCTCGTCGCCGATTTCGGGTACTTCAACAAGCGCACAGACAACGGGTACGACTTCGGGGTCTTGTTCAATACGCCGATCGCGTTTCCCGTCGCATGGGACCACTCACGCATCGATGGCTTCACCGGTCGCCTGAACCTCGTCGAACACCATGGTCTCAGCGCGTTCGTCGTCATGGCACACACGAACGCCATCTACTCGCCGCCCGGCGTCGGCGGGATCCTGCTGGAGCAGCCCGAGGGCGACTTCCGGATCGACCACGATCAGAAGTTCAACGCGACGACGAATCTGCAGTACGTATTCGAGAAACGGACTGGCGCATGGGCGGCGTTGTCGTGGCGGTACGATTCTGGCCTGGTCGCCGGCGCGGTGGCGAGCCTCGAAGACGCACTCGCGTTAACGGGTGATCAGCAGGCCGCGATCGGATTCTTCTGCGGCGATCAGTCCGCGACGCGCGATGTTCCGCTTACGAGCGCCACCTGCACCGCGTCGAACTTCGGTGCGACGCGGCTGCGGATTCCTGCTGAAGGTACGGCTGACGATGTGGCGAATCCACCACGGGTGGCGCCTCGCCATCTCCTCGATCTGGGAATCGGAGCTGACAATCTGCTTCGCACTGACAGAACGAAGCTTCGCGTTCGCTTCAGCGTCATCAATCTGACGAACAAGGACGCGCTCTACAACTTCCTGTCGACCTTCAGCGGGACTCACTTCGTCACGCCGCGCGCGTACCAGATGCAGGTTGGCGTGACGTTCTGAAGCAGCTGGTCGAGGCACGAGTTGACCACGGCGCCGCCGCCGGCGCACACTCGTCTGGCAGTAGATAAGGCCCACGCTGGCAGGCAATTGCGCCAAGAGGTGCGATTCGCCTATCGGGTGGCCAGTGCCACACCTTTCGCGGCGTTCTCGATGAGCGACGCCACGGCTTGGGGCTGCGACACGTACACGGCGGCTGCCCTTTACCTCGACCACGGTGGAACCCGCACGATTGGACATCGCACGCTGAACGTCTGGCGGAATCATCTGTCCTCGGTGGAAACCAGGTACCAGGTGACGAGCGCTTCCTGAGGGGTCGACCCAGTTTCTAAGAAATCTCAGCTGTTGAGTCAGAGCTGTCACGATCCGAGGCGTCATCCGGTCTTTGATTCAAGATCGAAGCGCCGACGCCATCGCACAGGCAACCGGTCGTGTGCGTGCGTACTACGATCCTCGTGAGGCTGCGCCAGGTGGGCGGCGCAGCCGAAGTCGGCGAGTACTGGGCGGTTCAGCCAGTCGCTCAGGATGTCGCTGAGGTCAATGTGAGCGCGCGATGAGTACGGAGAACTCTTCGGGAACGCCGGGTGACCGCGGCGACGATTCGACGAGGCTCGCCGCGTTCGAGCAGCATAGAAGTCTGCTGTTCTCGATTGCGTATCGCATGTTGGGCAGCGTGGCCGACGCAGAAGACACGCTGCAGGACGCGTTCATCCGCTGGCGGCACGCGTCGGACGTCGAGATTCGCTCGCCCAAGGCGTTTTTGGTCACGATCGTCAGTCGTCTCTGCATCAACCACCTGCAGTCCGCGCGCGTGCAACGCGAGGCGTACGTTGGCGAATGGCTGCCAGAGCCGCTGGTCACCGATCCGGGCAGCAGCGCGTCGGAAATCCTTCAAGTCGACGAGTCCGTGTCGATAGCGTTGCTGCTGCTGCTGGAACGGTTGACGCCGGAAGAGCGTGCCGTCTTTCTCCTGCATGAGGTCTTCGACTACAAGCACGCCGAAATCGCAGCGACACTGCGCCTGACCGAAGCCAACTGTCGGCAGCTCCTGCGGCGGGCGCAGCAACGCGTTCACCTGGAGCGGCCCCGCTTCAAGCCTCCGAATCGCGAGCACACAGCGCTGCTCGAAGGCTTTTATCAGGCGGCCAGCACCGGCGATCTGGATCGACTGCTCGCGCTGCTGTCCACGGATGTCGTCATGCACACAGATGGTGGCGGGAAAGCGGCCGCTCTCGTGCTTCCGATCCACGGCGCCGACAAAGTCGCCCGTGCCTCCCTGCACGGGCTCAAACGTCTGATGGCGCTCCATGTGTTAATGCGAATCGTCCACATTAACGGCGTTCCCGGATTCGTCAGCTATCTGGACGGCCGACCACAATCGGTGTTCACCGTCGAGACGGGGAATGGTCGCATCCAGGCGATCTA
>JBKPDW010000427.1:0-2942 GCA_046728115.1 Acidobacteriota bacterium
CCCGTCGGCTTCCCCGTCTTGTCGAGCTTTTGCATGCGGCGCGTCTCGACGTACATGTAGCCGCTCTGCCGGTCGTCGTCGGTGTCGAGATGCTTACGGACTTCCTGGATGAACGCCTGCTGGTCGGGGAGCGGCTGCTGCGCGGGCAGCGGCGCCGCGAGGAGCGACAGCACGACCGTGGCTGCGAGGCGGCGCATGTACCAAGGATAGACGGGTTCGGCCGCCGGGTGGTCTGGATCCGCCGTCACACAATTGTCATCGCCGCGTTGGCGAAGCGCGGCTAGTAATGGAGAACGGCGCCGCCTGACGGAGCTTCATGATTCGACATACCGCTCGCTGTCGGAGCCAGCGAGGCGGCGAAGATCCAGTACGACGAGGTATGATCGAGCCCTTCCATAGCCTGCCCTTTCACCGCGACGGGCCTTGAAGGAGAGCGGTCATGGCGATCAGAACCCAGTCGAGATGCGCATCGGCGCTCTTGATGGTGCTGTGCGTGTCGGCAACCAGTGCTGTGGCGCAGACGGTGGTGAAACTGCCGAAGAACCGATACACGCCGCAGCAGGACGTGGAGCTCGGCCGCGAAGCCGCAGCCGAGATTCGCAAGCAGTACCCCATCATCGAGAACGAGAAGATCGCCCGGTATCTCACGAAACTTGGCGACCGACTGGTGGCGGCCGCCCCTTCGAATCTCAAGGAACCCGTCTACCAGTATTCCTTTACCCCAGTGAACCTGAAGGAGATCAACGCCTTTGCGCTCCCGGGTGGGCCGATGTTCGTCCACCGCGGCATGTTCGACGCCGCGGCTTCCGAGGGAGAGGTCGCCGGGGTCATGGCGCACGAGCTGTCCCACGTCCTGCTTCGACATGGAACGGCCAACGCGTCCAAAGCGCAGAATCCGTGGTTGCAGCTCGGTCAGATCGCCGGTGTGGTCGGCGGCGCCGTGGTCGGAGGCGCGGCGGGATCGGCAATCATGCAAGGCAGCCAGTTCGGACTCGGCACCTTGCTGCTGCGGTACAGCCGCGACTTCGAGAAGCAGGCGGATCTGCTGGGCGCGCAGATCATGGCGCGCGCCGGCTACGACCCGCGAGCCCTCGCGCGAATGTTCGAGACGATCGAGCGCGAGTCGAAGAGCAGTGAAGGCAGCGGCCCGCAGTGGATGAGCAGCCATCCGAATCCCGGCAACCGGACGGAGTACATCAACAAGGAAGCAGGGCTGCTGACCATCGCGAGCGCCGCCGATGACAGCGAGTTCGAGCCGATCAAGGCCACGTTCGCATCGTTGCCGCCCGCCAAGTCGATGGCCGATCTCGCCCGGGCGAAAAACGGCTCGAGTGGCGAAGGGACTCAATCGGTCGGAACCCCCGGGCAGCCTGTGCCGCGGCCGTCGGCCCAATTTCGGAATCTCCGTGGCGGCGGGGTTTTTCAAGCTGCCGTTCCGGCGAATTGGACCAGCCTCACGTCAAAGACCGCGATCAGAGTTGTCCCGGAAAACGGGTACGGTCAACTCAACGGACAGACGGTGTTCAGCCACGGTGTCGAGTTCGGCGTCGCAGGGGCCGCATCGCGCGATCTGCGCGAGGCGACGAACACCTGGCTGAAGGCCGTTGCGCAGAACAACCCCGAGCTCCGTGTTGCCGGCTCGCAGCAAGCCGTACGGATTTCCCAACGCTCGGGAATTTCCACGCCGCTCCTCAACCCATCGCCCCTCGGCGGCCAGGAGCGCATCGTCGTCTATACGACGTTTCTGGCAGATGGGAGCCTCTTCTACTACCTGACGGTCGTGCCGGACAGCGACGCAGAGGCGTTTCAGGAGGCGTTCCAGCGCGTCGGCGAGTCGATCCGGTTGACCGAAACCCGTTGAAGCTCGCTGCCGAGTGTTGAAGCGAGCGCCGTGGAAGGAGTCCGAATTCTCAGCGCTCAGTGAATCTCCGTGGACGGTGTGCCTTCGGGAACTATCACCACAGTGTCGACGCCGAAGACGAGCGTGGCCAGGTCCGGGTTCGCCGGTCCCACCAGGGCGGTGAAGTCCTTTCGGAGCGGACGCAGATCGAACAACGTCCAGTCCGACGGCAGCAGAAGATTGCTCAACAGGGGCTGCAGATAACGCCAGCGGGGGGCATCGTAGGTGAAGGAACGCAGCTGCGCAGCCTGGCCCACTCTCGGATGAATCGGTTGTGAGCCTTTGACCGGCAAGAGGCGGACATGCAGCGACTGGGCGATCGCCGATTGCAGCACGTCCGCGCCGCTGCCTGAGAGTTGTCCCTTTCGCACCGAGAGCGAATAGCGGCTCTGCAGACGCAGCCGTTGTTGCCGATGCAACCCGGACAGGTGGAACGACGGACCCATGATTACACACGCCACAGGACGACGACCCTGTTCGCCGCGCTGAATGTCAAAAACGGCGAAGCTCGTTACCGAATTCCACCGTCGCCATCGGTCCGTCGAGGTCCGCCAGTTCTCCGACGCCGTCGACGCCGCGGTGCCGCAGAAGCTCGATGGGCATCTGATCATGGATAGCTATGGCACGCATAAAACGGCGCTGATCCGGACCTGGTTGGCGAAGCGGCCGCGCGTTCATGTCCATTTCACCCCGACCTACGGGTCGTGGCTCAAGCTGGTCGAGCGCTGGGGATCCCTGTGAAAAATCTCAACGCAAGGGCATGGTTCGCCCTTGCAGCGCTCGCCGTCGTGATGGGTCTTCTGCTTTTTGTTCCGGCCGGAACCCTTCGCTACTGGCAGGCATGGGCATACCTATCGATCTTCTTCGGTGCCGCGATCCTCACCACTCTGTTCCTCATGCGACACGACCCGGCACTGCTCGAGCGCCGCATGAGCGGTGGACCCACGGCGGAGAAACGGCCAGCCCAAAAGATCATCATGTTCTGTACGTCACTTGGCTTCATTGCCCTTCTCGTCGTGCCGGCGCTCGACCACCGCTTCAC
>JBKPDW010000428.1:0-30620 GCA_046728115.1 Acidobacteriota bacterium
ACACCAGTGCCTGACGCCAGTCCCGCCATACGTTGGCGAGGAGGATCCAGAAGACTCGGTCGCGCGTCCGCAGCTGTGGACGTTTGACGGACCGCTTCAAGGCTGCCAGCTGCTGCCGAAGCGCCAGGTTCTCAAGGGCGACCGCTCGGTTCCCGGAGCAAATCAACCCGATGGTTCGGAGGAAGACGACGACCGCCGTGAGCATGGTGCGATCCTCTCGCGGATCAAACCTCCGATTCAACTGGCCCGGCCAGCCGATCGCATTATGGCGAAAGAGGGGCGCAAACCGGAACCGAGCACGGACGCGGGCAGCGCACGGGCGAGTGTCGGTCAGTATCGCTGGCGGCCGCACTGTCCTGGGCTGTATCAGACGCCGATCGCGGTGTGACGCGTGTGCGACGTGGCTCCGGGGCAAGTCCGTACCGCGCGAGGTGTCGACCGATTGAACACGCCGGGTGCTCCGTCCCTGAGTGAAACCTGGCGGATACGGATTCGCGTCGGGCTGAAATCACGTAATGCGAGTTCGTTCAGGCGTCTTCGCGGCACGATTAGGAATTCGCCACCGATACCTTCGTAACTCATCTGTAGCCGTGCTCGGTTCCTGCGGGACGTCCGATTCACTGCCATACCTATCCACTGGGCGACTGTGCGAAACTATTCCGAAAACGCAAGTTTCCTACCGCAGTTCGAAAATCCGTTTGCTCGCTTCCGTCGGGTAGTGGATGGCCGACATTTTATCAGCTACTCGCGAGAGGACCAGTCTCGCGTTCGAGTGCTTGCGGAGGCCTTATCGGCCCATGGGTGGTCGGTGTGGTGGGATTGGCGAATCCCTGCGGGACGCCGGTTCGACCAGTCGTCTCGCATCCGTCCGTAGGACCGTCGCACTCGCATGCGAAGTCCGCGAAGAGGAGAGGACATGCCGTACCCATTGGGACGCCTGCGCATTCTGATGGTGCTCGGCGTCTGGCTGCTGGTCAGCGCCGTGATCGCCGCTCAGAACCCGACCGGTGTCATTGACGGCATCGTTCGCGATCAAACCGGCCAGGCCATTCCGGGTGCCTCGGTCGTCGCGAACAGCCCGGCCCTGATTCAAAAGGATCAGACGGTCACCACGAACGCTGAAGGCTACTTCCGTCTTCAGCTGCTTCCGCCGGGCGTGTACGTGATCCGATTCGAGCTGCAGGGATTCCAGACCGTGCAGCGCGAAGGACTCATCGTGTCAGCCGGTCAGACGACGACGGCCAACATCGGCATGACGGTCGCGGCCGTCCAGGAATCGGTGACCGTCAGAGGCGAGTCGCCGACGGTCGACACGACGAGCGCGAAGCTCGGATTCACGACGTCGCGCGACCTCGTCGAGAACGTGCCGACACGCCGCGATTTCAGTTCGCTCATGGCCACTGTGCCGGGTGTCGAGGGCCAGGCCGGCAATACAGGCGTCGCCGGAAACTTCCCGCGGCTCGTCGTGCTCGGCGCGGGCTCGATGGCCAACGCCTACACGTTTGACGGCGCGAACGTCCTCGATCCAGGCATCTCGAGCGATCAGACCGCCAAGTTCTCCTACGACATCGTCGAGGAGGTGAACGTCGTCAAGGCGGCAAAGCCTGCGGAAATCGGATTCGCGCAGGGCGGTTCCTTCCAGATCATCACCAAATCGGGCGGTAATGACCTGCATGGCGATGCCAGCGGCTACTGGCGCGACGATGCCTTGCAGTCCAACAACGTCACGCCCGAATTGAAGGCGCTGGGTGTGGGGTCCACTTCCAACCGCGTCCTCTCGGGCCAGGACGAATCGGCGAGTGGCGGCGGCCGAGTTGTCCGGGATCGGTTGTGGTGGTTCGGATCAGGACGGTATCAGAAGGAGAATTTGCAGCTGCTCGGGTACCCCGATCCGCAGGTGTCTACGATCAAGGCATTCTTCGGGAAGGGCACGTATCAGCCGAATGCCACGAACCGGGTCGCCGGCTCGTATCAGGACTGGCGCGAAGGGGTCACGCCGTTCTTCAGAGGAATGGCCCCGAACTTGGCCGGCGATCGCAACGTGTACTTCATCCGGGAGCCGACCGGGAAGCTGGGCAGCATCAGGTGGAACGGCACGCTGTCCAGCACGGCCCTCGCGACAGTCGGCTACGCCTACGGCAAACAGACGCTGAACGCGGTCTGGCCGGACGTGAACGTGGGCGCTGGGATCCGCGATCTCGTCACCGGCATTCGCTACAACCGTCCGGACGTGCTCTCGAAAGAGGCACCGTCGTGGAACCAGAACATCAGCGGGTCGCTTTCGTGGTTCGCCGGTGAACTGGCGGGTCGCCATGATTTCAAAGCAGGCGCCGAGCATACCGAGAGCAAGGTCATCAACGCCATGTCGGCGGCCGGCAGGGACTATCAGCTGCGAGTCAACAATCTGGTGCCGGCGCAGGTCGTTCTGCTCTCCACGCCGATTACCGGAGACGCGCGGATCTCGACGACGTCGATGTTTGCGCAGGACGCGTGGACCATTCTCAACAAGCTGACGCTGAATCTGGGCGTCCGCTATGACCGCTTCGTGCCGTCGCGGCATGAGTCGGCCGCCGGCGGCGGCATGTGGACCGGCACGCCGCTCGCGGCGCAGTACCCGGTGCTCGCACCGCATTCGATCAGCGCGGTAGACCCGCAATGGAAGTGGAACAGCTTTGCGCCGCGGCTCGCCGCGTCCTACTCGTTCGACGAGAAGACCGTCGTGCGCGGAAGCTATTCGCGCTATTACCACTTCGTCAACACCGGCATGATCCCGGGCGCCGACGAGAACGTCGTCACCACGATGATTTTCCAGTGGAACGATCGCAACACCGATCGCGATTACCAGCCGGGCGAGGAAGGGACGCTGCTGTCGATTGCTGGAGGCCCGGACCTCGTGTCGTTCGACAGCTCGATCAGTCATCCTTACACGGATGAATTCGTGATCGGGTTCAGCCGCGAGCTCGTCGCTGATTTCTCCATCAGTGCGAATTACATCCACAGGAACGACAAGGATCTGATTCATACGATGCAGACCGGGATTCCTGATTCGACCTACACGCCCGTGAGCGTGGCCGATCCGGGCCCTGACGGCGTGGCGGGAACTGGTGACGACAAGAGGCTGACGGTCTACGCGCAGAATCCGGCGACGTTTGGCAAGGAGCTGTATCTCGAAACCAATCCGAACAAGTACGGCAAGGACAACGATCGCACCTACGACGGTTTCGAACTGGTCGCCAACAAACGGCTGTCGCACGACCTGCAGTTCGTGGCGTCGCTGATCACCCAGAAGATGGACTCGCTCACGCCGGTGAGCGATTTCTACACCTCAGGCCTGTTCTTCAATCCGAACGATCAGGTGAACGCACGGGGCCGCGATCCGGCCGTCGAGCCGGTGTTGTTGAAACTGCAGGGCACGTACAACGCCCGCTGGGGGTTCCTCGTCAGCGGCTATTACCGCTATGGCCAGGGCATCGTTTATACGCGGCAGCTGGTTGTTCGCGGGCTCCCGCAAGGCACCGTCACGGTGTTTGCGGAGCCCCTCGGCACCAGCGAGCTGCCGCACAACCACAACGTGGACCTGCGCGTGGAGAAGCGGTTTACGCTTCCGCACGCGACCCGGCTCGGTTTCTCGGTCGACGTGTTCAACCTGCTGAACGCGTCGACGATCACATCGGTCGGGACGAGCACGGGTGTGAACCTCGGCCGTCCGCAGGTGATCGTCAACCCGCGGATCGCGCGGCTGGGCGTGCGGTTCACCTGGTAATTTCATCGAGTTCGACGTGCGGATATTCTCTGGGCGGTCGCGCGTGACGAAGCGCAACTCCGTTCATCGTTTGACCCGCCCGGACGCTGGCGCGTGCCGAGCCCGACGGTGGCTGCGATCCGCCGGTGGATGTCTCGCGATCGGCATCGCGGTTGCGGTTCGCGTCGACGCGCAGGTGAGCCCGCTCTTTCCGACAGCGTGGTTCCAGGCGATTCGCGGTGAAGCGACCGGCGAGATCCCCGCCGCTGTTTTTCGGCACATCGTGACGCACTACTCCGGATTCGCGCCGTCCAAAGGCGGCGACGAAATCGCGGACTACATCGCAGGCCGGATGCGCGAATTCGGCTTGGATCAGGTCGCGGTCGAAGGCTTCCCGGCCGACGGAAAGGCGTTCTTCTGGGCTTTCAAGACCGAGCCGGCCTGGGAGGCGGAAACCGGCATTCTGGAACTCGTCCAACCTCGCCGCGAGCGCATGGCCGATTTCGCCGTCGACCGCGTGGTGCTCGGACGCTTCAGTTCGACGGCGGACGTGACCGCGGATCTCGTCGACGTCGGGCGCGGCGTCGCGGCTGCGGACTACGACGGCAGGGACGTCAAGGGCAAGCTGGTTCTGGCCAGCGGAGCGGCGGGGCGCGTGCACGAGGAAGCGGTCTGGCGACGTGGCGCGGCCGGCGTTGTCTGGATTCACGAGGCGAACGCGATCGAGCGGCCTATGCTCGTCAGCAATCCGGGGATCGTGCCGTGGACCGGGCCGGGCGGCGAGGCGCCGGGCTTTGCCTTCGGCATCTCGTACGCCGCCGGCGCCGAGCTGAAGGACATGCTCGCGCATGGCGACCGGGTCAGATTGCACGCGACCGTGAAGGCGACGATGGGGCCGGGTGAATACAAGCAAGTGACTGCGGTCATCCCAGGGACCGACGCGTCGGCGCCGGAAGTCTGGATCAAGGGCCACGACAACTACCGCAACACCGGCGGCGGGAACAACCTGACCGGGGTGGGCGCGACAATCGAGATTGCGCGCGTGCTGCACAAGCTCGTTGCAGACGGCACGCTGCCGCGGCCGCGGCGCACGATCCGTTTTCTGTGGAGCGCGGAACATTACGGCAGCATCTATCAGTTCTACAAACATCCCGAACGCATCGGGCGAGCGCTTGCGCTGCTCAACGTCGACATGGTCGGCTATCACCAGGAGCGCGCCAAGGCGATCTTTCGCCTCTACACCCTCCCGTACTCGCGGCCGCATTTCCTGAGCGACGTCACCGACGCGTTCGTGCAGAGCGTCGGTCTGGCGAACAGCATTTCGATCCGGAACCGCGGGATGGAGTCGCCAGGCTTCTACGATGCGATTTTCGCCCCGACTGGCAGCCGCGACCAGATGCATTACAACGTGGAGCCGTTCTGGGGGCCGAGCGACCACGAGGACGTCCTCGACGGCAGCATTGCGCTGCCGGCGGTCCTGTACAACGACTGGCCAGACATCTATCTTGGGACCCAGCTCGATGATCTCGACAAGGTCGATCCCACGCAAATGCGCCGCGCGGTGCTCGCCGTTGCTTCGACCGCGTATTACCTGGCGAGCGTCGGTCCGGAAGGCCTTCCCGCGCTGACCGAAGTGGTGGCGAACAACGCGCTCGTAAGGCTCGCCCGCGAGCAGAGCCGCGCGTACTTCCTGGTCGCGGGCGCGCCGGCGGCCGCCGCGGCGACGCAGTATGCGGAGGCGCGGAATGTCCTCGCGCAATGGCAGAAGCGCGAACACGAGACCCTGGACTCGCTGCGCCAGCTCGGCTTGAATGACGCGGCGCGCGACGCGCTCTCGCGAGCGACGAAGCGAATCGATGCGGCCTATGCGTCCGCGGAAGCGGCGTGGCGCGAATCGGTGGCCGCGGTGCCCGGTGTGGCTGCCGCGCAGCAGGCCGGTCGGACAGCCGGCGATCATCGCCTGTCCGCGATCGTGCCGCGCCGCAACCCGGCGATCCGCGGACCGGTCAACGTCTTCCGACCGGAATACGGCGCGATGTGGCTGGCCGAGAAAACCGGCGATCGCGATTTCCTGAAAAAAGTGCCGCTCGCTGCGCGCGGCCAGTACGTGACCTACGAAGCGTTGAATTTCATCGACGGTAAGCGCTCGGTGCTGGAAATCCGCGACGCGTTGAGCGCGGAGTACGGGGCGATCGATCCGCTCGAACTGGAGCAGTTCTTCCGGTTTCTCGCCGGCGTCGGTGTCGTTTCGCTCGAAACCTCATCTGGCGGCAAGTGAGGACCCCTATGAATGGCCGCAGCAGTCGTCGCCGGTTTCTCGCGCAATCGGCCGCACTTGCGCCGATGGGATACATCGGACGCTTCGCTGGCGAGGCAACCATGCGTTCAACCGAGTTCGAAGCGGCGTCGTACGGAGATCTCGTCGGACAGCCGATTAGCGAGCTGCCCACGCCGGCGCTGATGATCGATCTCGATCTGTTCGAGAAGAACCTGGCCACCTTGGCCAGCTCTGTGCGCGGTAAGCGTGCGAAGCTCCGGCCGCACGGCAAGGCTCACAAGTGCCCCGAGATCGGCCGGCTGCAACTCGCGTCCGGGGCGATCGGGTTGTGCGCTGCGAAGCTCGGCGAAGCCGAGGTCTTCATCAACGGCGGCATCACCGATGTCCTCGTGACGGCCGAAGTCGTCGGCCGGCGGAAAATCGAAAAGGCCATGACGTTGGCCCGGCGCGCGCCCGAGTTGAAGCTCGTCGTGGACGATGCGCGCAATGCCGCCGATCTCGCGTCGGCGGCGCAAGCGGCAGGGCTGCGCGTCAAGGTCGCAATCGATCTCAACGTTGGCCAGAATCGCGCGGGGCTCGACACGCCCGAAGCGGCGGTCGCGCTGGCACAGGCGATCGCAAAGGAAAAGGGGCTCGAGCTGATTGGGCTGCAGGCGTACGGCGGCATGAACATGCACGTGGTCGGCTTCGAGAACCGGCGCGACGCGTCGATGCTCGCGCTCGATCGCGCCACGTCGGCGCGCCGCGCGCTCGAGAAGGCGGGCTTCGACATCAAGCTCATGAGCGTCGGCGGCACGGGCACGTACAACATCGATTGCGACGTGCCGGGCGTCACCGAGATCCAGCCCGGCTCCTACATCTTCATGGACGCGCACTACTCGAGCATCGGTGGCGTGGATTCCGACACGTTCTCGGACTTCGGCAACGCGCTCACCGTCTTGACTACGGTGATCAGCCGGCCATCCAAGGGGCGGGCCGTCTCCGACGGCGGCAACAAGGCGCTGTCGACGGACGAATCCATGCCGGTGCCAAAGGGGCTGACCGGGGTGTCGTACCGCCCCGGCGGCGACGAATACGGGATTCTCACCACGAAGAATCCCAATCGTCCCCTTGCGGTCGGCGACAAGGTCGAGTTCATCGTGGGCCATTGCGACACGACGGTGAACCTGTATGACACGTTCTACGGCGTCCGAAAAGGCGTCGTCGAAAAGCAGTGGGCCATCGCGGCCCGCGGGCGCACGGACTGATTTGCCGGCGAACACACCGTGGCTGTGAACCGGCTGGCCCACCTCGAAGCGACGCCTGTCGCGGCCCCATCCGTGGCCGAGGTCCCGACGCCGGCCCTGCTGCTCGACCTGGACGCGTTCGAACACAACGTCGCGGGAATGGCGCGATTCCTCGAGCGGAAGCCCGCCGGGTTGCGGCCGCACGGGAAAACACACAAGTGCCCGGCCATCGCGCTGGAGCAGTGCCGGCGAGGCGCTACCGGCGTCTGTGCCGCCAAGCTGACCGAGGCGGAAGTGTTCGTCGACGGCGGCGTTCGGCAGGTGTTGATCACGACGCCAATCGTCGACACGCTCCAGATCGGCCGGCTCGCAAGGCTGGTGCGGCGCGCCCCCGACGTTACCGTTGTCGTCGACGATGCGCGGAACGTCGACAATCTCGCGGAGGCGGCACGCGCGGCAGACGTCACGATTCCTGTGCTCGTCGACATCGACTGCGGGGCCCACCGGACGGGAGTTGCGCCGGGTCCGGAATCGACCGCGCTCGCGCAGCGCGTGGCCCGCTCGCCGCGGCTGGTGTTCCTGGGCTTCCAGTCCTATGCCGCCCACCTGATGCACATGATCGGATACGACGACCGGCGGCGCAGCGAACTCGAAGCACTCGAATACGCACTCGAGGCACGACGGCTGGCGGAGCGCGCGCGGCTGCCGGTGTCGGTTTTCAGCGTCGGCGGAACGGGCACTTACGACGTCGACTGCGAGGTGGAGGGCGTCACCGACGTACGGGCCGGGTCGTACGTGTTCATGGACGTGATGTACCGAGCAATTGGCGGCCGCACCAGTTCGGTGTACGACGACTTCAAGCCGGCGCTCTTCGTCCTCTCCACGGCGGTCAGCCAGCCTGTGAAAGGGTTCATCACGATCGACGCGGGCTACAAATCGTCGGCCGCCGACCATCAGCCCCCGCAGCCGTGGGGCATCGGCGACGTGACGTATCACTGGGCGGGCGACGAACACGGCATCCTGACTCTGACGAAGCCCACGCGCGAGATCAGCATCGGGGACAAAGTCCGGCTCGTCGCGAGTCATTGCGATCCGACGGTCAATCTCTACGACCGCTTCCACGTCTGTCGCGGCGATCGGATCGTGGACGTGTGGCCGATTGCGGCCCGCGGCGCTGCCGCCGCCGGCCGGCTTCTCGGGGAGGTGAGGGCGTGAAGCGAACATTTTCGGCGTCGCTGTGCGCGGTCGTGGCGGCGTTCGTCGTCGCGTCGGCCGCCGAACGGGTGTCGCTCCTGTCGGCGAAGTACTTCGACGCGATCCGTGACGAGGCGTCTGGCGAGTTGCCCCTGGTCGACTTTCGAACCATCGTCAACCGCTTCACGGGCTTCACGCCGTCGAAGGGCGGCGACCAGATCGCCGAATACATTGCCGGCCGCCTGCGCGGTTATGGGCTGAGCGACGTGAACATCGAAGGATTTCCTGCCGACGGAAAGCGGTACTACTGGGCGTTTCTCGGCGAGCCGGCCTGGGAAGCCGAGGCGGGCACGCTGACGATGATCGCGCCGCGAAATCAGCGGCTGACGGACTTCGCCTTCGAGCGCGCGCTGCTCGGCCGTTACAGCACGAGCGCTGACGTGACAACGGATCTCGTCGACGTCGGCGAAGGTGTCAACGCCGCCGACTACGAAGGCAAGGACGTGAAAGGCAAAATCGCCCTCGTCACTGGTCAGGCGGAGCTTGCGCATCGTCAGGCCGTATGGGGGCACGGCGCAGCCGGCATCGTGAC
This sequence comes from Acidobacteriota bacterium, assembly GCA_046728115.1. Classification (GTDB taxonomy): domain Bacteria; phylum Acidobacteriota; class Vicinamibacteria; order Vicinamibacterales; family CAVVIG01; genus CAVSWN01. The sequence goes on from JBKPDW010000428.1 coordinate 9,033, forward strand.
CTTCCGGTCGGGCGGCGAGGGAGGACTAGCGGGCAGTCCGACGCTCGGTAACCGCACGGGCGGGCCCGCGATCGTTCCGTGGGCCGGGCCGCACGGCGAGCCTCCCGGGTTTTCGTTCGGCGTTCCCTCGGACAGCGGGATTATGCTGCGCCAGATGCTCCGTCGTGGCCAGCGTGTGACGCTGCATGCGTATGTGAAAGCTACGCTCGGCGCCGGGGAGTACAAGCAGGTCACGGCGACAATTCGCGGCACCGATCCGAATGCGAAGGAAGTCTGGATCAAGGGCCACGACAACTACCGGAACGGTGGAGGCGGCAACAATCTGACTGGCGTTGGTGCCGTCATCGAAACCGCACGAGCCTTGAACACGCTCGTAACACGCGCCGTCCTCCCACGACCGTTGCGCACAATCCGCTTCCTGTGGAGCGCCGAGCACTTCGGCGACATCATGACATTCAACACGCATCCCGAGCTGCGGGGCAGGGTGTTGTCTTTCTTCAGCGTAGACATGGTCGGGTTCAGCCAGCCGAAGACCAGAGCGGCACCGCGCCTGACCCGGCTTCCGTACTCGCTGCCGCACTTCTTGAGCGACGTTTGCGAGGACTTCTTCAGGACGGTGGGCGACTCGAACCTCAACTCCAACCGCAGTCCGATCGGCAGCATGGACAAACAACCGATCTTCGCGCCGAGTGGATCGCGCGACGAGATGCGCTACACGGTCGAGGAATTCTGGGGCCCGAGCGATCACGAGGACATGGTCGACTCGATGATCGGCGTTCCGGCGGTCGAGTACGGCCACCCGACGCGGTTCGCGAATCCCGACGATGACAACGTGACGTCGGTGGATCCGACGCAGATGCGCCGGGCGGTCACCATTGTCGGGACGACCGGCTACTATCTGGCGACGGCGAGCGCGGCGTCGGTACCGACCGCTGCAGCGGCGATGGCCGCTTATGCGCAGGGCCGGATGGCGAGGGAGGCGCGACGGGCGACGGAGATGCTCGACACCGCGGGCGACTTGCAGGTTCAGTATCGCGAGGCGGTCAACGTCCTCCAGCAGTCGCTGGTGCGCGAAGTCGCCGCGCTCGAGACGCTGCGCGAGCTCGGGCAGTCGCCGGAGGCGACCGCGGCCGTCGTCCGCGCGCGCAAGCAGCTCGAGGCGCTCGACGCAGCGAACGAAGCCGCGCTCCGCGACGCGGCGGGGCAGGCCGCCGCCGAGCGGAAGGTTACATTACGGAACCCGCCGGAACCGTCAGCGGCGGAGCGCGAGTTGTCGCGATTGATCGTCACCCGCAACGAGTCCATTCGAGGGCCGGTGAATCTGTTCCGTCCTGAGTACGGCGCAATCTGGCTCGCGCAGAAGCTGAACGATGAGAACTTCGCGATGAAGCTCCGGATGGCCCAGAAGGGCCGTTTCACCGGCTTCGAAGCCCTGAACTTTGCCAACGGCAAGCGCACCATGCTCGAGATTCGCGACCTCATTAGCGCCGAATACGGTCCTATGGACCCGTCGGTGCTGGAGGAATACTTCCGCATGCTGGAGAAAGTCGGCGTCGTCACCATGTCCACCGCGCAGGGCGCCTCGCGCTGACGCGGCGGTTTGGAGCTGCTCATGAAAAGGACATCGATACTGGGTGCGGCGGCGCTGGCGGTCATCAACGCTTCCGGCACGGCGATGGCGGCGGTCGAGAAGATCGAAATCAAGTCCCGCGAGACCTATCACGCGTCGCGTGTGGGTTCATATGTGAAAATCACGGGCAGCTTCGTCGGCAGCCTCGATGCCGCCGAACCGATTCCCAACCTCGCGCGCGCCCCTCACCGCCCCGACGGTCGCGTGGAGTACGAGAGCGGCTTCATCATCTTGGCGCCCGAGTCGGCCGGCGCCGGGAATCGCGTGCTGTTGTTCGACGTGGAAAACAACGGGCGCCCGGTGACGCACGGTCTGTACAACACGCCGATTGAAGGCACGAACTCCGGCCTCGACTTCGGCAACGGCTTCATCGAGGACAACGGCTACATCGTTGCCGTGACGGACTGGCAAAACGGGCGCGGCATCCGGCTGCCGGAGTACCCGGGTTCAAACGGCAAGCCGGTACCGATTACGGCGGTCGGGTTCGCCGCCGTGCGGGACTTTGCGGCATTCCTGCGCTTCGAAACCAAGGACCGGTCGGGCACGGCCAATCCGGTCGCTGGCGCCGTCGAGCACGCGATCGCGGCCGGATCGTCCCAGACCGGCCGTTTCCTGAAGTCCTTCGTCCACCACGGATTCAATCGCGCCGGGACGCGCACGGTGTTCGATGGTATTCACGTGCACGTCGGCCAGAGCGGATCGATGCCGTTCATTCCGCCGGCTGGCGTGAGCCAGGAAACGATCAATCTGACGATTACAGGAGACAGCTCGGTGTATCCGTTCACCTACGCCGAGGTGCTCGCGCCGCTGGCCGGACGTGGCGAGACCCCGCCGAAGATCATCGCGACGAACGTCGAAGCGGACTATTTCCGGCGACGCCTGTCGCTCGTCCGCACCGGCGCGAACGGGATCACCGAACAGCCGATTCCGCCTTCCGTGCGTATGTGGGATGTCGGCGGCGGGAGCCACGGCATCATACCCACGCAGGACTGCGATATGCCGCGCAGCAATCTGGACTGGCATCCGATCCTGCGCGCCGCCCTGGTGCGGCTGACGAGCTGGGTCGTGTCGAATCAGGCGCCTCCGGCGACGCAGCTCATTCCGCTCATGCCAGGCGATTCGGTGCCGTATCTGCTGCCCGCGCCGACCAAGGATTATCCGAACGCGAAGCTGATGGTGCCGAAGCGCAATGCCGACGGGAATTCGGAAGGCGGCATCCGGCTGCCGCTCGTCGCCGTGCCGCTGCAGACATGGGGAGCGTGGAACGCACCGCTCACGAACAACTGTGGCGACATGGCGGGATTCGCGTATCCGTTTGCGCGCACGCGCTTTCAGCGCATGATGACGAACGATCCGCGTCCGTCGCTCGAAGAGCGATATCCGTCGCGAGCGGCGTTCATGCAGAAGATCACAGCGGCCGTCGACGAACTGGTCCGCGACGGATACCTGCTGCGGCCCGACGCGGACGCTATCACGGAGAACGCGCGAAAAGCAGCCGCCGCGATTCCGGAACCCGCCAACGACACGCGCGACTAGTGCGGTCGCGAAGGTGATCCTGAGTGAAATGCAAGCCACGACATGTGGGTGTCCATACCAGAAACTCCATCGGCGTACCCCGGAGCCGCCGATGGCGTGTTTCAAGGTCGTCCAACACGCAACTCCAGAACCCCGAACGCGAGGTACTGATCAACGACAATTAAATTTGCCGTCTTTGTTTAGCGGGTCGTCTCCGCTGACGACGGCGGGACCACGATTTCGGCCTTGTATTTCTGTCGCAGATTTCGCAGCTATCTCCACGGACATTCTGAACGTTCGCGCGCGAGTTCTCGTCATTCAGGCGGGGCAAGGCGCGGCTAGGGGAGAGCGACGCTGATCCTGGATACGGTGCTGCCCGTCAACGCGTGCGACCACGCGGTCCGCTTCTCCGGGGCAGTCGCCTCCAGACGCGCGCGGGTCTCGGTGGTCGGAAGGCGGTCAGCTCTCGGTGGTCATGCGGCCGCGTCGACTGACGGGCACGTCTCGCAGGCCGCTGATCGGTTGACCTTCACGCGGGCCCGGCGTGCGGCGGCCGCGCGTGACGTCAGGTCTGCGGGAATCGCGTTCCCGGTGCCAAAGTACATCTCGTCAGGCGTCTGTCCGCGAAACGCCGAATGTGGAAGCACGCGGTTGTGTTCGTGGACGTAGAACTCGACCAATCGACGGACCGTGGTGATGCTGTCCAACGAGTGGAGAAAGAGCTATTGATGTTTGAGGGAGCGCCACCACGCTTCGATCATAGAGTTCGAGAACTTCAGTTCCGTGAAGGCCAACACCCGGCGCAGCACGCCCGTGGTGATCAGGTCGTCGACCTGGGCATTCACGTTCTCGACGCCCGCGTCGGCCAACACGACCGGCGTCGTCTCTGAGGGCGTAGTGTCCAACAATTCGATCGGTACTCGCTCGTGAGGAAACGGGCTCCGTCATCCACTGGCGTAAGCTGCCACGGTCAACAAGCCCCTCGCACTGGTGCTCTTGGACCGGCTCCTCAGTCGGCGCGCCGCTCAAACGTTCATACAGCGATCGGCATCGGATCGTAGGCGACTTTCACGCCAGTGAGCCCTCGCACGATCGTGGCTTGGTCGGTCTACGGGCCGGCCCGGAACACGGATGTTCGACAAATCACGATGGTCGCGATGGGTTGACGGTTTGACACCGCCGCGAGTCGCTCTCACGCGGCTGGCCGGTGGTAGTACTTCAACAAGCCACCGAGCCGTTCACGAGACGCAATGCGCCCATCGCCTTTCGTTTGGGCCGCCAGTGGAAAGATCAACCGGTTGCTCAATCCCTGATGGTTGCGTTCGTGATGATAATGTTCCATGAACTCACGGACCGCGCGCCGGAGCGATTCTTCACCGACCAGAATCATCCGGTCCAGGCATGATTCCTTGATCGTTCGTACGAAGCGCTCCGCGTACGCGTTGAGATTCGGGGAACGCGCTGGCAGGCGGACCACCGTGACGTCTGCGGCGGCGAGCGTCTCGCGGAACGCCACGGTGAGCAGCGGATCCGATCGTGGATCAAGAGGCGTTTGCCCGTCAGAAAACCATCGCCGGCATCTGTCACGTTGCGACTCACCTGGTTCATCCAGACGTGGTCCGGCTCAGACGTGATCCCGGCGATCTCGACGCGGCGTGTCGACAGTTCGATGATGAAGAGCACGGCAAACCGCGTCAGGCCGGTACCGGTCCAGACGTCGACTGAGAAGAAGTCCGCAGCGGCAAGGACGTCCCAGTGTGTCTTTAGGAACTCCCGCCAGGTCGTTTTCTTCACACGTTCGGGCGCGGGCTCCAGGCCCTGATCGTGGAGGATGTTGGCGATGGTGCCTCGGGAGATCCGGTGATCGAGGTTGGCCAGAGCCCCTTGGATCCGCGTGTAGCCCCAGTCGCGGTTTTCCGTAGCCATGCGGATGATCAAGGCTCGAATCTGGGCCATGACAGGCGGTCGTCCTGGGCCACGACGTGCACTCCCGTCGTACTTCTTCGCGATCAACGTACGATGCCAGGCCAGCAACGTGTCCGGCGTCACAATCGTGGCGATGTCCCGCAACACGCGCCGTCCGAGTCTCTTGGCCTTCGCTGCCAGGCGACGGCGTTGATCGTCCGTGAACCGCAGCCGCCTGGGTCCGAGCTGTTCCCGCAGCGCAAAGTTCTCCTCCTGGAGATACTCGATGACATTGCGTTGGTGCTGGTTCATCCAACCGGCGAGCGCGACCAGGACGAACCGCAGCGGATACGACGGTGAACGCATGGCGCCCAGCCTATCAGAGGCGAAGGCCCGGGCTGGCTCGCTCCCGATCCGGAAAGCGCTGCCCCAACACACAGGCACTCCAACTTTTGAGGTGTCGATCGGGTTTTTGGACACGACGGCGCCGGCCGGGACCCGCCGCAGGTATCTACGTTTGCCCTCGCCTCGCGGCGTCCGGACAGGGCTCATTCCTGCGTGGCCCACAATGCCTGTGCGACCATGCCAATGCGAGATCATTCGCCCGTGCGAGTTCGCCACAGGCAAATGTCGAGTCCCTCTTACTGCGTAATCAAGTCGTCAACATCGGCCGAAGGCCGAACACTTCGTTTGGCCCGCGAAGTGGTTGTGTGCGACCTGATTCGCACGGCGATCGGAATACTGGCGAAGCACAGGACTCTCGCGAACCGAACAACGTGCGTCCTACCGCCGCGGCAGGTATTTCTTTGGGAACTTGGCCATCACCGTGAAATTGGGATCGACGACGTTCGCGATCCGCGCGACGCCGACCTGCGAAAAGACCTGGACCGCCTCCCATCGGTCGAAGCAGTACTCGTCCTCGAGCCAGTGAATCATCTCGACGTGGGCGATGCGATACGCATCGAGCAGCGGGCGCACCGACCCCGCGACCATCAGGAAGTTCTCGTCCTCGTAGCGCGGCCAGCCGATCTTCTTGCCCTTGATCAGATCGAACTGGAAGGTCACGTCCATCTGCGTCTCGATGCCTGATCCGCTGATCTCCCCGTCGCCCTGCAGCGCGTGGGCGTCGCCGAAGTAGAAGTACGCGCCGTCGTGGAAAATCGGCAGGTAGATCGTGGTGCCTTCGCGGGCGTCCGAGCTGTCCATGTTGCCCCCGAAATTTCCAGGCGCGCCGCCCACGATCGCCTGATCGCCTGGCGGCGCCACGGCAAGCCGTCCGAGCATCGGGCTGGCGGCCACCTCAATGTGCTTCATCCGACTCTTTGGCAAATCGAGGCTCACCGTCAGCCGCGCCCTGTCGATCTTCCAGATGAATCTTCTGGTGGGCACCGGATCGGTGAGCATCGGCGTGTCGTTGGTTGGCGTGAGGATGCCGTAGGCACGTCCGCCAGTCGATGATTCGCCGGTATCGATCCTCGGCCGGAGCCGGAGGATCTTCACGACGAGCGTGTCGGCGGTTGTCGCGCCCTCGATGAGAATCGGCCCGGCATCACCGGGCCACCGGCCGCCTTTCTCGGTGTAGCACTCACAGTAGAGGGTGTGGGTTTCGAGAACGTCGCCCGGCTTGACGCGGAGCACCGGTTCGCGCACCGCATAGGTTTGGAAGCCTTGCGTCGGTTCGTACCTGCGGGTTTCGGCCGACGCGGTCTGGTACATGCCGACCACGGCCACAAGCAGCAACAGCGTACGGCTCACGGCTCGAACCCCTTTCTGCGACTAGAACTCGACCTTCAGGCCGATCACAGCCATCCGGGGCGGAATCCACGACGACGGCAGGCCGAAGTTGGCGTTGTAGAAGTTCCGCGTGATGAGGTTCTGGTACGTCTCGTTCTGGAGCAGATTGGTGAAATCCGCCTGGACTCGGAGTTGCCGTGCGTTTCTTCGCCACACATCTTTGCTGATCTGCAGCGCCAGCAGATGCTGCGATGGCGTCCGGTAGCTTCCCGGAGGCTCAATGTTGATCAGCAGTCTGCCCTGCGGCAGACTGACGGACGCTTGCGGCGCGTACGGGATTCCCGACTGCCATTGAAGGCTCGGCGAGAGCATCACATCAATCTTCGGCACCTGATACGAGGCCTGAGCGCCGAAAATGTGTGGACGATCCGCCGTCGCGATGCGCCCGAGGAGGTTGATGTAGTCGTTCGGATCGCGGCCGGTTGTGCTCGTCGCGCTCGCCGTCGTCCGCAGTCCTGACGTCCTCGAATACGAGTAGGTGAGCGTCGCCAGCCAGCGGTTCGAATACCGTTTGTCCGCCGAGATCAGCAGACCGTCGTACGTCGTGAAAAAAACCGGGCCCGTTCGTCAGGAGAAATTGCCGCTGGCTCGGACTGTTCTGCAGGGCGAGCGCCGTCAACATGCGGCCGTCCGGCAGGACCGTCGGCGCCGGACTGTAGATCCCGCCGATGTCGGTCCAGCCAAGTTGTTGCCGCGTGTCCTTGCGCACGTAGCTGACCGTGACTCTGGTGTTCCTCGCGACCTGGCGATCGATGCCGATCGAGTACTGATTCGTGTACTGGTCCTTGGCGTTACGGTCAACGGAGATGTTCGCGAGCGGGTCGGTGACCTGCAGGATCGTCGAGTACATCGCCGTTGCCGGATCGTAGCAGGCAATCGTCGTCGGCGAGAGTCCCGGATGAACGCCCGCGATCGTGTTCAGGAAGATCGGGCTGTAGTATCGACCGATGCTTCCGCGCAGGACCGAGCGGCCGTCCTGCGTCAACTTGGCCGTGAACCCAGCTCGCGGCGACCAGACGTTCCACGTGAACATGTGTCCGAGTCCAGGAATCGTTTCGCCAGTGTCCTCGAGCTGGTAGTCCACAGCCGGCACGTCCGGGCTGTTCGCCGACATGTGATCGAACCGCACGCCCGCCTGAATGGTGATTCGCGACACCGTGAGTTGATCGTCGATCCACACGCCTTGGGCGTTGGACTCGGCGCCGTCGACGAATGGCTGACGAAACGTCGCCTGATCGGGCTTGCCGCCGAGATCGGCGTACTGAACGCCGCTCGGAAAGGTGCTCGCGTCGAAGTTGTTGGTGCGCTCCCACTGAAACCCCGTTCGGAGGTCCTGCCCGATCCTTCCGCTGTTGAAGAAGCGGGCCAACTTCGCCGACACCATGTGGCGTCCTTCCTCACGCCGATCGATCTGGGCCACCCCGCCGCTCGAGAGGCCCGTTAGCGTGTCGACATGGGTGGGTGTCAGCCGATCGCCGAAGATCGGATCCCGATAATCGTGAGGAATGATCCGGCCGGAGACGCGAACGGTCAGGAGCGTCTGGGGCGACAGCGTCGCCAACATCTCCTCGCCGTAGAACGGTTCGGAGCCGCCAGACGAGGGAATCGTAGACAGTGGCCGGCTCAGATCGGGAAAGGCCGGCTCCCTCCAGTACTCCTGCTCGAACACCGAAGAGAACCGCAATCGGCTCGTGACGTTCAGCGTGGCCTTCACGGTACCCCGGCTGACGTGATCGTAGGGATTGAACGGCAGTACGAGGTCGGGATCCTGACCGGGATTGAGCGACGTCAACCCCTTGAACTGGACGCCGCCGAAGAACCATGCTTTGTCGCGCACGATCGGCCCGCCGAGATGCGCCGATAGATCGCGATATGCGCGCGACGTGTAACCCGATTGGCCGGACGGACACCGGCAATCGAGCTGGATCGGTTTGCTGACGAACGCGTCCGGGCGCCACATGGCGTTCCCGTTTCCTCTGTAGCTGTTCGTGCCGGACTTCAAGACCACACTGAACACGCCACCCTGTGCGATCTGGTATTCGGCGGATGCGCCGATTGCCGTGACCTGCACCTCCTCGACAGCGTACATGTCGCTCGCATTCCAGTTTCCGCCCGAGCGGCTGTCGTTCGTCGTGATCCCGTCGATCAGATATGCCGTCTCGTTGTCCTGCGATCCCATGATGTAGGTGGTCTGTCCTCCCCAATCAGCGCCGGGTGAGCTTCTCGACACGCCGGGGAGGAAACCGGCGAAATCCTGAATCGCGTAGTGATTGACGGTCAGGTTTTCGACCTTCTCGTTCGGGAGGCCAATCGAGAGCGCCGTCTGTTGCGCATCGACAACGGGGGCGGCGCCGCTGACCGAGACGGTCTCCTCGACCGCCGCGACTCTCAACGTGATGTCCCGCTCGAGCGTGGCGTTCGCGGCGATGCGCAGACCATCCTCCTTGTATGTTGCGAAGCCGCCGAGCTCGGTGGCCAACGCGTAGAGACCCGGCGTGAGCTCGTTGAAGCGATACTCCCCTTTGCTGTCAGTGATCACGGTCGAGGGTCCGCCGGGTAGGGACGCAGAGGTCAGCGTGATCGTGACACCAGGAATCAGCGCGCCCGAGTCATCTTTGACCGTTCCGATAATCCGTCCCGTCAGAATCTGACCGTACGCCGGAACGGCCAGATAGACAGTAAGGCAGAGCCATACCGATCCGATCGCGGTCGCGCCATTCGGGGAATGTTTCACATCGGCCTCCATCACATGCGCGAACATCCCAAATCTGAGGGGTCTGTGGACGAGCCTTCACAGGGCGAGCTTTGTTGTTGAGGACGGGTCGTGTCTTTCACAAGTAGCGCTCCAGCACCGCTACCGTTTGCGTCGGCTGTATGGCGCCGAGTCCGGAAATATTGCGCACAATAGCGATTCAGAACCAGTGCGTCAAGATTTTCCTAGAAGCGTGTTGCTTTTCCTGTTCTTTTTGTATATGAGCGAACACTCGTGTAGATCTCAGAAAATTTTGGCGTAGTTGAGCCGACTTCGTCAATCGCCGCAGAAACTCCGCCGTAGATCAATGGGTCGAGTCAGTCTAGTGGGCACGAGTGCTAAGGTGTTTGAGGGGGAGTACACACCTGTGATCCGCAAAAATGTCAGCTGACGGTTCCGCACCTCACGCCGCTATCGGCTCAAGACGGTACCCGTGATGTAGACCGCCCAAGATCGGCTACGCAATGACTCCATGGCTGTCCGGCACTCGATGGCTGCCGATCTTCATATCAATGCAATCGAGCGGAGGATCAGGAATTCCCGGTCCGAGGCTGGCGTGTGGCCGTCCACGATTGTAATGAGCGACCCACTCACGAAGGACGCGGCACAAGTGTCGATCGTTCAGGAGGATCATGAAATCCAAACATTCGCGCTGGATTGTGCCCACGAGTCGCTCGCAAAACGCATTCGCGACGGGCGTCCGTACTGGCGTCTTGAGAACCGCCAGCCCCATTGCTTCCAGCGTCGCATCGACACCAGCCGAGTAGATGGTGTCTCGGTCATGGATCACGAACCGGTGCGGCTGGTCGCCGGCAACGATCATTCGAAACTGCTGCGCGGTCCACTCGGCCGTGGGATGCGCCGTCACGTTCCAGTGCAGGATTCGTCGCGTGCTGACCTCCAACACAACGAAAACGTAGAGCAATCGGAAGGTTGCGGTGACGGCGACGAAGAAGTCGCACGCGAGGACGCTCTGCGCGTGATTTCGGATGAACGTGCTCCAGGCCTGCGTTCCCACCCGCTCGCGCGGCGGTCTCGAGGCATGTATCGTCTGACCGTTCGCGGCGAGATTTGAATCCCGAGCTTGAGCAGGAGCTCGCCCGCCATCCGTTCCTCGCCCCACGTGCGATTCGTGGTCGCCATCGTCGCGATTAGCTGGCGCACGTCCGCTGGAATCTTTGGACGCCCCGGCGCACGGGATTTCAACCGCCAGAACAGCCGGAATCCCTTTCGGTGCCATCGAATGAGCGTGTCTGGTTTCACAATCGTCAGGAGACGACGCCATTCGATGAACTGCGACAAGGCGACGAGCGTGATGCGGGTCGCATCATCCGCACGGTGTGGCTTTACCTGCCGTTCGAGATACAGCGCCAACTGCTTGCGCAAGAACAGGTTCTCCGCGGCGAGTTGGGCACGTGACCGCAACGCCGATGACATCAGCGAAACGACGTCAGTGGCGACCCGAAGGATCGTTTAAATGAGGATGCGAACTTGCGACTGGCGCATGACGTCGCGGATCGTACGCGAACAACGCCATCATGCGCTAAAGGAACCGTTCAATCGGCAGCGCTAAACAGGCCCCGAGGCCACCGGATCGAAGTATTTGCAGAACACAGGTTGATCCTCAGCGTTTCAGCACGAAAATGTAGCCGCCCGGCCGTAACCATCCGGTGTACGCGTACGTCCGTACAACCGCCCGATTCGGCATCGGCCGATCGGCAACCGTATAGGTGAGTTCCGCATAATCATTCACCATCGGAACGATGATTCGTCCGGACGCATCGCGGTACGCGTCGTCTGGGTGGAGATATTGCTGCCAGCCATTGACAACATACCCGCCATCGATATCCCGCGGCGGGACACCCCGCGCCCGCAAATCGGCTACGGCCGACCAAACCGCACGGTTGTAGTCGAGAGAATCATGCGCACCTGCCAATGTGATCACCGCGTACGCGGCTATGCACGCGACGGTCGGCCCACTGCGCTGTGGCGGCCGTCGGGCCAGGACCAGAGCCGCTGTCAGCGGCACGAACACGAGGGCATACCGATCGGACATGAGCCACAGTACCGCGACGAGCAGCGCCTGCGCTGCGAGATTCCATGCGAGAAACTTCTCGGCCTCGCGCAACGCGCCCCGGGGCCACGCGGCGACGAGAATAGCGGCTGAAGTGAGCGCCACCGTCACGGCGGACGCGGCCGCCCACCATGGAAGCCGGTCGGCGTGCCATCCGGGCACGAACGACGCCGTGGCGCCGATCTCGCGTAAAGCCCAGATGTCTGCTGGCTCGAACGGGACCCAAGCGGCAACGCCAGTACGCTTAGCGATGATCCAGGCGGCAGCAAACAACGCGAGGACATACGCCGTCCGCCGCAAGATCACTCGGCGCACCAGACCGACCGAAATCGGCAGTAGGGCGATCCCGATCAGCACCAGCGCGAACAACAGCGTTTCGAGCATCGACGGGACGATATCCGCACCGAACGCGTAGCGGAAGTCGGCTAGCCGCTTCTGCGGGCCGTTGGGCAGCCACGTAATGTCTGCCGACGTGAAGACGCGCGCGCGGGTCCACACGAATAACCACAGTGCGAACGGCCCAATGAGCGCCGGCGGCAACAGGAGTCGGATACGCCTGCCCCATCGGCCCGTGTGGAACAGCAGCGTGGCGACCATGGCGCCCGCGACACCGACGCCGATGAGTCGGCTGCCCACAGATGCGGCGCAGACGGCGGTCGCAAGCCAGACGAGCGTGGCCCGTCTGCGTTGGAGCGCCCGCACGAACAGCAGCACTGACCAGAGCATGGCCGCCACGAATGGGACATCGGTCATGAAGGTGGGCGAGAGAATAAAGAAAACCGGATAGAAGCCGAGAACCGCCGCCGCCATCAGCGCCGAACGTCGCGTGCCGCCGCACTCGCGGACCAGCAGGTATAGCGCACACAGGGCCAGGACGGCGAGTACCCACGTCGATACACGCAGGGCGGTAAGAGAGAATCCGAATGGCAGGCAGAACAATGCCCCCCAAAGCACCTGGGTAGCGATGGGATTCCCTACCAGCTCTGGAAAGAGAAACTCGCGGGTGTCGAGCAAATGCTGCACCGGCCAGCTATAGACCCAATCGTCGATGAATGGCGTGGCCTGGAATGGCCGAAGAACGACAGCCACCAGCAGCGCAACGACCACAATCGTGGTGCAATCTCGCCGGGCACCCGGGCCGAGTGCTGCTCGGTTAGGCAGGGCCGGCTGCGTAGAGCGCTCCTGTCGCGGGTCCATTTCGCACCGGCTATGATCCACCGGCCTAGCGCCCATCTTCTACATCTCGCAGCTGCCGCAGTTGACGCCGTTTTGCGTCGCTGCCAGTGGCCGGCGACAGCGCGCCGACCGTGGTCGACGTCTCGAGCGTGGCGCAGAACGGTTCGACAGCCGCTGACGGCGATCGTCGTCAATAACGACGACGCGGATTACACCGTAATCATCGACTACGACGACATCGTGAGGAAGAGCGACAGAAGGCCAATCCGTTTCGGAACGGGAAGAAAAAGCTGAACGTCGCCTACCTGGCAGCGAAGGGTTACGCATCAATGGTCGCGATCGTTGATATCGACGCGGCAAAAATTCTTTACAAGTACACGGTTCAGCTTTTCCAGAACGGCGAGGAGAAGAACGCGCTCGATCCGGACCTCGACGTAGTCCCGCCGGGCTCGGTTGTCACGATCTGATGGCGTCAGCGGGCCGCGGCGCTCGGCGTCGCGGCCTTCCTTACGACCGTCACCGTCACCGACGACGGATATGTCTTGGAGTGGAGCATGGCGTTGTGCGCGACGATCGGCGTCGATTCGTCGTAGTTGTTCCCGCCGGTGCTCAAATTGCGATCGAAACGCGGGAAGTTGATGCTCGATACCTCGACGCGCCGCCGGTGGGCGGCGTCGTAGTAGTTGCTCCAGCGAGGACGATGTCCGCAACATGACATCCTGTAGCATGGCCCAGTTCCGGCCTCGTCTGGATGCCTGCGCGATCGTGCGCGTCGCGGGCGACATTCTGCAGTTCGCATCGTCGATGTTGCTGCCACGCGCCAGTTCGCCGCCGAGAATTTGTTCCTCCGAAAGCAGTTGGCGTTGTACCTGGAACGGCAGATGAAGCCGCGGCGGGCGAACCCCGCGACTCGGATTACGCTCGCCGCGCTGTCGCGGTTGATCGATTGGCGCCAATATCGGTGCGCTGCCCACCCGACGCCGCGCAGGATCTTTCGTCCGGTTCAATGAAAGTGTCAGGTCAGATTTCAGAGCCGCCGCGTGCCAGCTCCGGCGCCGCTCTTGTGAAGACGTCCTTGACGAACCCGTAGTTCTTCGCGCCGCGCAGGCTGTACCCGTGTTCGACCACGACGAGCGATTCGATGGTCACTTCGGCGCCATTCGCCGCGAGCGTGTGAATCCCCTTTGTTCTCACGGTCATGCCGTTCACGTCGGTGAAGGCTTCCGTCACCAGTTTGTCTCCGTCCCAGTACCAGTTCGCGGTGATCAGCCCGGAGCGTCCGCCCGTGGCGTTCACCGCATCGGGGCTCTCGGGGCGACCGGGTTTGTAAATGACCGTCGACACGCGCGTGTCGCGGCGGGTTTCGATCGTGACGTCGTACCGCGTCTGCGTGATGACGACGGTCATGGACTTGACCGGTTCGTTCTGGACGGAGGATTCACTTCGCGATGGGTCCATGACCCACGTGCCCGAGAAATCGGGCTTCGTCTGGACCGCAGGAGTCTGAGGGAGGGCGAGCGCAGCGAGGAGGACCGCGGGCAGCGTGTAGTTCATGACGCGTCCTTGGCAGAGTTTACGCCTTCGCGGGCTTTCTGACGAAAAAGAGACCGATGATGTGGTGGATCGGCTCAGCTTCCACCAAGTGCGCGGGACTCACCCTGCCTGAGCGTTCGCTCCTTTCTGACGGGCTGTCGATTTCATCTGGCGAGCGTGGCAGCTCGGCTGTGCTTCGCCAGGATTCCGACCACCGTGAGAATCAGCACGCAGACGCGCACACCGCAGTCCGAACGAAGCGTTTTCGATGCCGTTGGCATGATCGCGAGCCTCGGCCCGCGACCAAGTTCTTACACTTTCGTTCCTTGCAGAAGTCCCGTGCCGGAGCACCAAACGAGTCTGCGGGCAACACCGTTGGGTCGGCTGCAACCGGTCCATGTCGGTGGCAGTCCTCGGCCGTTGTGTCTTGGATCGCCATGCTTTCGCGAAGGTGATCTTGACCAGTGTGCTTGCCACGTGATGTCCGTTGAAGCGAAGCACGCCAGTCGACGACCACGCAGTGATGAGAGGTGTCCAATCGTGCGACAACAGAGTGTGGCGGAACGTGAGGTCGGAGACCTCTATAACGTCATCAGCGCTTGCCGTGTCCGGTGACCTCTCCGGCGAGATGAACGTGAGTTGGTCGAGGTGATTCGCGAGGAACGTACGCCACGTCTGTTACGGCGCCCTTAGTCGTCCTCGTAGATAAGGCGACACCGTACGTTCAGAGACGGCGATTCCCAGCTTGAGTAACTCGCCGTGGATCCGCGGAGCACGCCAGAGACGGTTTTCTCCGGCCAATTGCGGATCAGGCTTCGACATTGTGAATCGATGCGGGGTCTTCCAGGACGTTGCAACCGACGGCGCCAGCACCGGTAGAACCCATCGCGATGGACCGTGGCCGGCTGGACCAGCACCAGCGCGCCTCGCCACCGAGGCCACACCCGTCGCAAGACTAGCCAAAGCAGACGGTCAGATGGGCGAACGCGGCTGTTCGAACGAGCGAGGACGCCCAGTTGATGGCACAGGACAAGGCTCCCGAGCAGCAGATCTCGACGCGTCGACCAGGCCAATCGGATCGCAGCGACCGTCCGAACGACGTGACGCATTCGCGCGTAGGATGGCCAAGTACGGCGCCAACGTCAATGAGTTTTGCTCGGACGCGAGGGACAGCCGACCGGCGGGAACGAGCCGATCCTGGCGGGCCACGTCGATGCCTGGCGCCTGTTCCCGAACTGCTGGCCAATCGAATTGATGGACATTACGGCGTGTCGCCGCACGCAATTATTGCGGAGCATGGCTCGGCGAAATGGCTCGTGCACGCCGGTACGGACATGCTCCAGATATGAAGTGACCACATTGTGCTAGAATTGTAGTTACTTCATTCCGAGGTGCGTGAATGGAAACAGTCGGCATTCGTGAACTCAAGATGCATCTGAGCCGCCATCTGAAACGCGTTCGAGCCGGGGCGCGCTTGATCGTGACCGAACGCGGCCGGTCCATTGCGACGATCACGCCCGTCGAAGCACCGGCTGATGTCGACTGGGCTCACCAACTCGTTGCCGAAGGACACGCGCACTGGAATGGCAGCAAGCCCACCGGCGCGAGGCGGCCGGCGAAAATCGCCGGCAGGACGGCATCCTCAATCGTCCTCGAGGATCGCCGGTGACGGTGTACTTGGACACCAGCAGCCTAGTGAAGCTCTACGTGACCGAGGCTGGCACCGATGTCGTTAATCAACTCGTCGGCGACGCCAATATTGTGGCGACGTCGGTCGTGGCCTATGCCGAAACGCGCGCCGCATTGGCGAGGCTTCGCCGCGAAGGAGTGCTCAGCGCCTCACAATTGACAGCAGCGAAGCGTGAGTTTGAGGAGCAGTGGCCAACATATCTGACCTTGGAAGCCACCGATTCCCTGTGCCGAGTCGCAGGCGAGCTTGCCGAGAAATACAGCCTGCGAGGTTTCGACAGCATTCACTTGGCTTCGTTCGCCGAAGTGGCTCGTCGCGCTGGGACCGACCACACGCAGTTCTCCAGCTTCGATGAACAACTGAATCATGCGGCGCGGAAGTTGACGCGGACTCTCGAACGCAGCCGATGACGATCAGGCAGACGGCCGCCGACGACGTCTCGTTCGCAATGAGCCGCTGTGATCAATCTGTGATCAACTCGTTGCCAAACACCGGGTAACAGCAGGTTCCCATCCGAGCTAAGCGCACGAAGAACCAACAAGATAGACAACCTGCATCAACCTGTTAACCGGAGGGTTGCTGGTTCGAGTCCAGCCTGAGGAGCCATTTTTTCCTAGGTCCATTCCGGACACATGGGTGACAGTTTATTCCGAGCACATAGGTAACACTTTCGGCCCAAACGGATTCTGGATCGGTTCGAGCCGACACGTCTCGTCGTCGAAATATCCCAAATCGCGTGCTTACGGTGGCCACGCACGGCAGAGATCGGTTGCTCTCGCACACATCGATTAATAGCCAGGGCTTTGGAGACGGTTAGGTCGGTGTAGTTACGCGGCGAGGCGTTCGTAGCGATGGTGCAGCCCGTTCACTTGCGGAATCGCGATGATCTTGCCACTCGTCTGCCGTGAGACCTCGCGCGAAATCGGCGCGTCCTTGTCGAGCGACAGGTGCGTGCGGGATCGTTCGTAGTATTCCAGATACCGCTTCAGGACGCGCCGTAGCCCAGCAGCGTTGAAGACGATCACGTGATCAAGACACTCGCGCCGGACCGATCCGATAAAGCGTTCGACGTACGGATTTTGCCAGGGTGAGCGCGGCGCAGTCAGCACGTTGGTCATGGCCATCGCCTCGGCCGTGGCGCCGAGACCCGCGAACAAGAGATCCCGATCATGCAGCACGTACCGCGGCGCCGTCTCCCACGGAAACGCTTCTCGGACCTGTTGGGCGGTCCACGCGGCGGTTGGGTGAGCGGTGACGGCGACGTGTACGACGTGCCGCCGGTGGTGAGCGAGCATGACCAACACGAACAACAGCCGGCCGGTCGCCGTTGGCACCACGAAGAAATCGGCGACCGTGATCTGTTCCAGGTGATTCGTCAAGAACGTGCGCCAGGACTGTGACGGCGGCCGCGAACGTCGGCGCATGTATTTCGCAACGGTGGCCTGGCTCACATCGATACCGAGCTTCAAGAGTTCGCCGTGGATTCTGGCTGCGCCCCACAGCGAATTGGTCTCAGACATGGTCCGAATCAGCGCGCGAACCTCTCGGGAAACGGTGGGTCGCCCAAGCCGATGACGGCTCTTCCACGTCCAGAGGAGTCGAAACCCGCGACGGTGCCAGCCGATGACCGTGTCCGGTCTGACGATCACGAGCGCGGATCGCCACTCCTGCCAGACCCGTGATAGCCAGGCCCACAGCAGGCGGTCACATGCGGTGAGGCGGACCGGTCGGGGGCGTGAGCGCTCCAGCACGTGCAACTGGTGGCGCAGGGCGAGGATCTCAAGCTGCAGGGCCGCTCGCGTACGCATCGTACGTCGGGCGACCATGATGAGCGACAGGAAGACAGACACCATCGGCGCGAAGCGTATCTGCAAACGGCAGCAACATCAATCGCACCAACACGTACCGATTATTCAGTAGGGACAGGCACGCCGCGACGCCAGTTGAGGCGACAATCGCGACGACGGCGCCGATCACCGCCGGATCGTGCGGGCGCACGCCGAACAGCAAGCTCGCGACGACGGAGCCGATCGCGAACGCGCCAACCGTGCCGGCAGCGAGCCCGGCAACAATCGGCACGGTCCCTTGCCGCAGCACCATCCCGAGCACCTGCGCTCGCTGCGCGCCAAGCGCAACCCGGATGTTCATCTCGCGCCGCCGCCGCGACACACCGTACGACGTCACTGCGTAGACGCCGAGTGTCGCGATGAAGAGCGCCACGGCTCCAAACGCGAGGAACAACTGCATCTGATAGCGCCGACCGGCCACCGATGCCGTCACTCTGCGCTCGAGCGGCTCGGCGTCGCCAATCGCGATATCGGCGTCGAGATCGCGGACCACTTGGCGAACCGCAGGCATCAGGCTTTCCGGTTCGGCGGTCGTCCGGATCGGCAGCGCCAGTGATGGACGGCTGCGCCACCAGTAGGGCAGGTAGACCATCAATGGCGGCGTCTGATCGAGCGAGGTCACCTTCGCGTCGGCGACGACGCCGACGACTTCAAAGCCGGCCTCTCCAGCCAGGCCGCGGCTGAATCGTTTGCCGACGGGATCGACGCCTGGCCACAGCCGCCGCGCCGTCGGCTCGGAGATGAGCGCCGGTGTCACGCGACCAGGCGCGCGATCCGCATCGCTGAAGGCGCGGCCGCGGAGGATCGCGATCCCCATCGTCGCGAAGAATTCCGGCGCGACGAAGCGGAGGTTGGCCGACGGCTGCTCCGACCGCGGCAGGGTGCTGCCGTCCGGCGCGATCGTGTTCGTTTGTCCCGCTCCGGACAGCGGCGTCATCGACGTCGTCGTCGCGCTCTGCACACCCGGCAACGCGTGGACCGCCGCGAGCAGTCGGTCGTAGGCGGCGAGCCGCGTCCGTTCCTCCGCATATCGGTTCGCCGGCATCGCGAGCGGCACGACGAGCACGTGATCGGCGACGAAGCCGCGGTCGACGCTCATGACCCGCAGAAAGCTCGCGCCCAGCAGTGCCGTGACGACGAGCAGCGTGAGCGACAGCGCGACTTGCAGCGCGAGCAGCACGCCGCGCGCCTGCATTCCGCCGCGATCGCTTGTTGTGGACAAGGCGCCGGCGCGGAGCGCGCGCTCGATGTCGCGGCGCGATGTTCTCCACGCCGGCAGGATAGCAACGAACCTGCCGGAGGCAATCGACACGACGGCGGCGAACACGAGCACGCGCGTGTCGATCGTGACCTCTGATACGCGTGGCACATCGAGCGGTGCCGTCTTCACGAACACCGCGAGCGCGATCCGCGCGACAGCCAGGCCGAGCGCGCCGCCGATCGCCGACAGCACAAGCTGCTCGATCGTTGCGCGCACCACGAGGCGTGTGCGATCGGCGCCGAGCGCTGACCGGATCGCGGCATCTCGCAGACGGCCGACCGCGCGCGTGAGCGACAGGTTGGCGAGATTCGAGCACGCAATCAACAACACGGCGCCGATCGCCGCGAGCAGCAGGAGCAAACCGCTTCGCGCGCGGCCGACCATCGCGTCGGCGAGTGGCGTCACCGAGCTGCCGAGTGTCACGGGTTCGCCTGCCTCCTTCGTCGCAATCGCGCTGACCTGTCCTTGCAGGACGTCCAGCTCGGCGCGGGCCTGCTCGGGCGTGGCGCCCGGGCGAAGGCGGCCGAACGCGTCGTTGTTGTGATCGCCTTCCCAGCCGACGCGCTCGACGTCCATGTGGATCGGCACGAACACGTCGGCCGCCGACAGCCGCGGGGTCGGAACGCGGAAGTCGCCGGCCAGGACGCCGACGATCGAGCGCGGCTTTCCGTCGAGGATGAGTGATCGCCCGACGATGGTGGGGTCGGCGTCGAACCGCTGCCGCCACAGCGCGTCGCTGATCACCGCGACCTCCGGCCGGCTGCTCGGTTCGTCGGCAGGCGTCAGCGCGCGGCCAATCGCGGCCTGCACCTGCAGAACGTCGAACAGCGATCCGCTGCAGCGGCCGACGGTCACTTCAGCCGCGTCGCCGGCGCCGGTCAGGTTCCCTGGCCGCGGATCGTACTGCGCCATCGACTCGAACGTCTGCGCGTTCCCGCGCCAGTACTCGAAGTGCTGCTCATTGACGGCGAGCACCGGAATCTTGCTCGCGTACTGGCGCCACGTCTCCTTGATCGACACGAGGCGATGCGATTCGCGATAGGCGAGCGGCTTCAGCAGCACGCCGTCGACGATGGAGAAGACAGCCGTGGTAGCGCCGATCGTCGGCGCAAGCGTGAGGACAACGGTCAGTGCGTAGCCGCGATCACGGCGGAGGGCGCGCAGGGCATCACGGACGTCGAAGAGGAGCGATCCCATGAAGCATTAGACGGACAGCGGGACGAAGTGGTTGAGCGTTCAAGAATCGATCGTAGAGGACGACCTTCAGGTCGTCCCTCGTGAGCGGCCGAGCCTCAAGGCACGACCTACGTACTACGAAGGATTGAAAATCGCTAAACAGGGGCGCTGCGCACTGCGTCAGAGCGTAGCGCCTGTGATCCGCAAATATTCCGTCCAAACTGGAATTCTCCCCGATTCGGTCACCTTGCCGCAGGTTGCACCCTGCCTCAGTAGCGGGAACCTCGTCGCCGACAGTCGTGCGGTCCGCCGGTCGGTTGGTGGTCGATTCCCTCAGGGTCTACCGAGATGAACGTACTGACGCCGGTTCGTGGCCTGGTCCAAGAAGGTGGCACGAATCTGAGAAATGGTCGGTGATGACGCCGCAGGTAGGGATCTTGCGTCGGGCGTGCTAGAGTCTGACGCGACAGGCGCAAACGATGGAAGTGTTTCCAGGCATCTCAATGGATCCGGACGTCCGCTTCGGCAAGCCGTGCATCACGGGCACCCGGATCGATGTCGCCACAATTGTCGGAGCCATCGCCGCCGGAGAGACGGTGGAGACCGTCGCTGATGAGTTCGCGCTGACGGTTGAACAGATCCGATCGGCCCTCGGCTACGCGGCTCACGTCGCCGCTCACCTTCCGCCCGCTGTCCGTCAGGCGTCGTGATCGTCCTCCTCGACGAGAACTTTCCCCTCGGGTTGCTCCGCAGCCTACAGAGCGACGGGCTGTCCACCGAACACATCATCACGCTCGGGTGGCGTGGCGCTACAGATGCTCGCATCCGCGAGCGACTTCAAGATGATCAGCTGCTGTTTTTGTCGCAGGACGAGGATTTCTTGTCAGGTGAGACCGTTCGTGCGATTGTCGTCGTGTCACGGGTCAAACAGTCTCGTCCTTTGAAGGATCGAGTCGAGGTCTGGCGCAACGGCGTTCAGGAGCTCATAGGAGCGACGAGGACCGAACGGATCTTCCAATTGATGGATAACGGAACGCTCCTGCCATGGCGAGAAGCGTCGAACAAGAGCTGATGCCAGGGACTCACAAAAGTATGTGTGACATAGATTGTGACGTAACCCGTCAAAAACATCGCGATCGACCGTCAGTTACGGTGATCTACCTCGTCGACCCTTGGAAGGCTCGTGGCCTGTAAGTCACTGAGTATCATCACCTTCATCGTCAAGCGTCACACTC
>JBKPDW010000429.1:0-6299 GCA_046728115.1 Acidobacteriota bacterium
TATCGATCACCGTACCTTCGAGCAGCCGATGCAACGGATCCGTCCCGCGAATCGGCGGGGTGGCTGCTGGCGTGGCCGCCACTCCCAACGCGTTCTCCGTGGCAGGCGCGCGAGCCGGCACGGGCGCGGCTGGCAGGCCGGGGAGCACTGGCGCGCCGGCCCGCGCGCTCGCGCGCACGACGGCATCCGCCACATCGTCCACGCTGGGCATCGTCGGCACGCCCTCCGGGCTCGGGGTGCTGCGAGTGCCCCGCAGTGACGGCAGGTCGCCGGTGGTGAGCCGTTGCCCATTCGGCCGGCGACTCAGGACGACATTGCTCGCAAAGAGGCTGTCGTACTCCCGTCGTTTCCGATCGGCCTCGGTCGGATCCGGTGGCGCCGGCGGGGGCGGCGCCGGACGGGATTCCGCCACGGCCGCGGGTCGCGCCGGCGGCGGCGGCGTCGTGGGTGGGCGCTGGGCACGGGTGTCCAGCCCGCGCAGCCGATCCTGATACTCGCGCAACCGATCGGGGCTGAGCGCCGCCAGCAGCGAGTTCGATCCGCTCGCGGTGTCGCGGGACGACGGCTGCGAGCGCCCGGTCAGCAGAATGATGACTACGATGCCGAGCGCGAGCGCCCCCATGAGCCAGGCCTGCGTGTGCCGCGGGAGAATGCCGGGGGGCGGCGTGCGGCGATCCACGACGGGCGCGGTGCCGGGAACCGGGTCAGCCATGGCTACCGCTCCTGCCGGACCGCGAACCGCGCTTTGCCGAGCATCAAGTACGCCTTGTCGAGCACTTTCGGGATGACATACGTGCCGTCCTGCACCTGAAAGTTCAGGAGCGCGGACCCGTCAGGCGTCATCTCGTACAGCGCGGGCAATTCCGGCGCATCGGCCTTGATGTAGGTGAACTGGCCGTCGTGCCAAATCGAGCGCACGTAGAACGGCTTGTCGTACTTCGGCCGGCCATACGCAAAGTGGAGAGAGCTCGGGTACTGCTGCTTGAAGCTGGCGATCGCCTCGTCGGCGCGATGATGCGCCTGGTCCATGGCGGCCCGCGTCTCGGCCAACTGCGTTTGCAGCGCGGTCACCTGGATGGCGGAGTAGTACTTCGGGCTCTCGCGGACGACCGGCTGATCGGCCGCCACATACAGCTTCAAATCGGGCTGCGCCGTCTTGCCCTCGGTGAGCAGAAACGAATACACCGCGCCGCTGGATGTGACCAGGTTCAGATTGGTCGCCGCGCCTTCCTTCGCCGGCTTGATGTGCGCGATGTTCTGCGCTGCCGAGATCACCCAGAAATCGCGGTCGCCACACACGACATCGAGGATGTCCTCGCCGTCCGGCAGGATCACCATCGTCGTGTAGCGCAGCTTCGTGTCGAGCGGGATCACACTGCGGGGCGACGCCGTGACATCCCGGACACCCGGCGCCTGCGCGCTGAGTGGCACGACGAGCAACGGAATCACCGTGAGTCGGACGAGTACGCGCGCACGCATAACCATTACTCCTTGTCAGGCTGAGGCGATCAGGCGATCGCCGGGTGGGGTCGCGGCAGCCGGCGACGGCATCGCCCGCGGCGTGTCATCGAGATTGAGCACGAGGACTTTTGAGAGATCGGGACGCTTCAACAGGACTTGCTGCCGCGGGACCAGATGCACGAGGACGTCGAGCTCCTTCCGCGTGAGGTGGAACAACTCGGCGTACTGCGCCCGGTCGAGCGCGGGATTGGCGAGGAGCAGCTTGGTCGGGCAGCTCTCCACGACGGTGCGCAAGAGGTCCGCGGACGCGAAGTCGTCGATCGTCTGCGTGGCGAGCAGCATCGCGGCGTTCTTCTTGCGCCACGTCTTCAGCGCTTCCTGGACGTAGGCGCGCAGGCGCTCGTGCTGGATGAAGCGCCAGGCCTCGTCCATGATGCAGAGCTTCAAGCGTCCGGCCTCCGCCACATCCTGGAGCTGCGCGGTGACGCGATGGAGGATGTAGAACAGCAAAGGCTCCAGGAGCACCGGGTAGGCGCGCATCGCCTCGAAGTCGAACACTTGAAACCGATGGACGCTCAGCGTGTCGTCGACGTGGTCGAACAACTCGGCGTACCGCCCACCCTCGACCCACGTGCTCAGGCGCGCGGCCAGGGCGCGCGGCAGGAGGTTCGCCAGCGTAAACAGCCGGCGCTGTTCGCGATCGAGCACATACAGGTTTTCGATGGCCGTATAGAGCTCGCGATCCTCGGCATCCGACAGGTGATAGGCGTCGGCGCCTTCGAGCAGCACGCGGACGAAACTCTGGAGGAAATGGAGGTGCTCGGACGTCGGGTCGAACGCAAACGGATTGATCTGCACGTCTCGCTGTCGCAGACCCAGCTGCAGGTAGCTGCCGTGCAGGCGGGCCGCGAGCCCGCGATAGCTGTGCCCCAAGTCGAAGATCACCGTGAGCGGGGCGTACTGCTGCGCATGGAGCGTCAGGAATTCCAGTAGGGTGGTCTTCCCCGCGCCCGTCGCGCCGGTGATCACCGTGTGCCCGACATCCTGCACGTGCAGGTTGAAGAAATACGGCATCTCCGACGGCGTCTCGAATACCGCCAACGCCGGTGCGCCGAGATGCGCGCTGGTCGCCTCGCCCCGATCCAGACCGAACAGGAAGCTCAGGTCCGCGTAATTGGTCTCCAGGAGCGCGAGCCGGCGCAGGTTGTAGGCGCTATTTCCGGGGACGACGCCGAGCCACGCATGCAGCAGGTTGTAGCGCTCCTCCACGAGCATCCCGTCATGCGCCGCGAGCACCTTGATGGCTTCCGCCGAGGCGCGTTCAACCGTCGCCCGATCCTCGTCGTGGAGCACGACTGTGAGAGAGCACTCCCCGAAGAAATGGCCGTTGACCTCCAACTCGGTCAGGGCGTCCCCGAGTTGCGTGACGGTGGCGCTGGCGCTGTCGTCGACGAGCATGTCGTCGTGGGCGCTCTCGGGCGCCACGTAGTTCACGAGCGAGATGCGCTTGTTGAAGAAATGCCGGCGCCGACGATGCACATCCCGGCGCACCCGGTCGCTCGCCAGGCGCCGCCATTCGAGGCACGCGAAGCCCTCGCCGGGGATCGTGTACAGACCTTCGAGCAGGTGCGCGAACGTGTGCCCGGGTGGTTCCTTCATCGTCAGCACCTTGACGACAGACCCGGCGACATCGAGCCACGTGGGATGGCAGTCGACGGCGCTGTCGGCCATGAAGTAGTCGACATGGGTGTCGTACCGGAGCGCGGCGGTGTCGGCGTGGCCCGGGCCGTAGTTGACGAGACGACGCAAGAAGCGGAAGGCGTCCCCCTTCGCGAGGCGCGTCGGATGAATGGTGTCCGACAGTTGGACTTCGAAGGCGCGGGCCTTGTGATCCAACTGGCGGATCGCGCGATCGATCTCCGTCTGCATGTGCACGAGCACCGTCGTGATCGAGAGGCGTTCGCGGATCGCGCGCCCGGGACGGCGCAGGAGATCGAGCAGCCGCCGCGGCGCGAGATGGTGCGGGCGAAACCCCTCGTAGAGAAGCACGAGAAACGTGTCGATCTCGTACAGCTCGCGTCCGCGATCGTTAAGGAAGGCCGCACGTCGGCGCATCGCGTCGGTGGCGATGGGATGCGGACACACAGCCGGGACAATCGGGCGGATCCGACGCTTGCACAGGTATTGATAGACACGGCAGGACTCGTCCAGGAGCCGGATGGCCGCTTCGAAGCGCTGCACGACAGCCTGCCGCTCCGAGGGCTCGAGGCAGCCATAATCCGGCCCCGTGATCCGATACACGAGGCCGACGTGGCCGGCTTTGGTCAGAAACATGTCATCCGTGACGAATCCCCACACCGCGAGGAGGCTGTTGACACTGCCCGCCTCGCGGTGGTCGCGCGTGGCCCGTCGCAGGTTCACCATGCGCGCACCTCGATGTCACAGCGCATGTGCTTCAACGGGTCGTACCGCCGCTTGAGGCGCGACGACGACAACAGAATCGCCAGCATCTGGCGATCGCGCTTGGTGGCCCAGACCGCGAACAGGTAGAGGCCGGCGAACATCAGCAGGCCCGCGAGAAACGAGTAAAACAGGTTGAACATCGCCGCGCCCATCATTAGCGCGAGGAAAAACAATCGGCGATCGACACCCCAGATCGTCAGCGGTCGATGGATCGCTTTGTACACGGGGTGCGACACGAGATCCGCGGAGGGCATATGCAGGGCCATTCAGAACAGCCACGTCAGAAATTGCGCCGCAAAGAGCGCGAGGCCCCCGCCGAACACGATCCCGCTGATTTGGCGTTTCGCGCCGCTCTCGCCGTACATGAAAAGCAACCCGCCGATCACGATCGCGACCAGCGCGAGCGATCGCGCCAGCGGCCCGGTGAAGGAGAGCTCGAGGTTCATCGCGGCGCGCTCCCATGGCGATTGCGCCCACGCCGCTCGCGCGCTCACCATCAGGGTGAGTGCGACCAGGGTCATCGTGTAGACCGTGCGCCTGCGGCCGCGTCGAGCGCGGCTGTGATCGGAACTGGTACGGATCATGGCTGTCTTCTCCTCGATCGTCGTGTTTCCGTGATCAACAAACGCCGTGCGACGACGCCATCGGTGATCGTGGTCGCGTATGTCGCTCGAGAACGTGAACGTCAACGACGCTGCGCGGGCAAGGGAGCAAGAAGCGTGACCAACGTGCCAGCGCGTTGCACACTTTGTGGAGGCGCTGCGTCCGTACGACCGTAACTTGTGATGGAATTGAGGTTGGTGCGGTACACGGAGACGTCAGACACGTGCAGTCCGAGGTTGGCGGGATAGAAAGAAATCGTTGCGAAATGGGTAGCGACGACCCAGAGTGAACGTGGAATCGCGTGTAACCTACTGCGACTGTTGATGTTCAGTCTGCTTGGGGAACACACGACCCGATGGGTAGAGCGTTCCGATCCGAAAAGACGATTGCAACGCGACGCACGGCGAAGACTTCAAAGCGAAGGCACGGCACATTCTCGATGGCGCGAACAGCTCCGGACGGACGGCCGCTGGTGTTGATCGTCGACGAAGACGAGACCGCACGCGACCTGTACGGCCATTGGTTCATCGACCACGGCTTTCAAGTGGCCTGCGCGGTCGGGGTGACAGGCGTGTGTTGGGCGCTCCACCGCGAGTCGCCGCAGCTGATCGTGTCCGATCTGCGGGCGCGTGATCTGACATTCGACGACCTAATGACGCGCGTGCGGTGTTCCGAAGCCACCCGTAGCATTCCGGTCATCGTGGTAACCGCATGTTGCGAATCAGGGGCGCTCGAGCAGGCGAAGCGTGCCGGCGCTGTCGCGACGCTGCCGAAATGGATGGCGTTCGATCGGTTGGAGGCGTGGGTCTCGGCGCTCGCCCGTGCAACTGACTGACGATTCTCCGTGGCACCGGGCCGACAGCATAGCTTCGTGCTCGCCGTCTTCATGCTTCGGGCACGCAACAGCGCGTCGCTAACGACGTGTGATCAGAGCTACGCATGATCGGTCACCGTCCGAGAGGGTCCTATCTTCCCGAAAGGTTCATTGGGACCGAGAGCTGCGAGCAACTGAGCGATCAGGTCGTAGTACTGCGCGCCCGTCAGCTCGGTGCACTGAACGTTGGCCCTTCTGTCCCGGTGCTCAGACAGTACAACGCAGGCAGCGAGGTTCTGAGCAGGATCCCGTCGATCGGTGGTGAACACAACACGCCAACGCCGTTCCGGAACATGCGCATTTCCAGGGAATCCGCTCGTTTCCCATCGGGACATGACCGTCATTTGGGGCACCGCAGGTCGTTCCAAACGAGCGCCATGTCCTCGAACAAGGACGCCTCGAGAAGGTCGCCAGTCGAGGCGCATGTGGTGATCCTCGTGCTCTAATGTTTTGACCAAGATTCCTTCCTGAGAGATAGGTAACAACCGAGGGAATTGGTCGGGGCGAGAGGATTTGAACCTCCGACTTCTCGGTCCCGAACCGAGCAGTCATTTGGAGAATCTCTCGAACAAATACCAGATATCGACCCAAGCATAAGGGCAGCATAAGCACGGGGCCCGGTCCTTGACCGGGCACAACCGACCATAACCGCCTATAACAAACCCGAACGCGGACACGACCTTCGATCGTCCGATCTTCTTCAGTAGGTCCTCCCGAGGGCCGGCTACGCTCGCGGCGCACGTACATCCGCCGATTGCAGTAGTCGGCTGCAGCCTTCGGATCTGCCGGGTATGCGTGTGCAGGTGAACGTCGATGAGGGCAACGGCCTGTCGCACGGTTAGCGCGCCCGCAACGGGATGCGCGAACACGGCGCGGCGGAGGTCTTTCCGCTCAAGAC
>JBKPDW010000430.1:0-20744 GCA_046728115.1 Acidobacteriota bacterium
ACCAAAAACAGAGCTCGTATGCGGCGGCCAGCAGTACGACGACCACTGCGCTCTCTTTCGAAAACACTCCAATCGCGGTCGTCGCACCCAGGGCCGCGAGCAGCCACACCCGCAGGGCGCCCATCGTGTCCGTAGTCCTGATGTAGAGCAGCAGGCCGCCGAGCACCGAGAGTGCAGCCAGGAGATCCGCACGTCCGACGATGTTGGTGACAGCTTCTGTTGAGAGTGGATGGACGGCCCAGACAGCCGCAGCGGCGGCGGCCGTACCCAGTGGCGCGTCCTCGATAAAAGAGAACCATCCCCTTCCCGTCGTCTTTGCGCTCTTCGCGGTCAACGTGTGCTCCGAGGCGACACTGGTTCTGGCGCGATCAGTCACCAGCAACCGCATCGCAATCCCGTACACCAGCAAGACGTTCGCGATATGCAACAGAAGGTTGACGACGTGATAGCCGAGCGGACGATCGGCATTGCCGAGGACCGCGTAGTTCAGGAGATACGACAACGTGGTGATCGGCCGGTATAGTCCGCTCTCGCCGATCGGCCACCAATAGCTGTGATTCAGGATGCGATCGATGTTCTCCGACGTGACCGCGTGGACGCGTGTGTCCTGAAGAATCAGCGCCTTGTTGTCGAGCGGAAAGCCCGCGCTGAAGGAGTTGGAGTAGGCGAGCAGGGCAATACCGGCGAGCGTGACGAGGACGCTCGCCTGAAAGCCTTGCGCTACATGTAGCGGCTGTAGCGGGTGGCTTCCAGCCTGGCGGTTGGTCGACGAATTGGCGCGTGGGCGAGTTGGTGATGTTGGCTTCACCAGCTCACGACGGTTATGCGACATCTGGAAATCGAGGAGACACACTGACGGCGGGTCGAATTCAAGGTGAGTTTTTATCACTTTTCTTCCGCCGACATGTGAGCAATTTGTGGATCGTGGTCGGTCGACCACGCCGGTGCGCTCACGCTTCGGTAGGTTCGAGGGCGATGGAAGCACGACCAGAGAGGACGTGCAAGGACCGTCGGCTCGTGGCAACGAGGATGATCACGGAGCAGGCCATCATGATGAGCGTGCAGATGGTATTCACGTAGCCGGGCAGGTGTTGCGAGGCGTCGGCGGCAAAGGTCATTGGCCAGAAACTATCCCTTACCGTGAGAAAACCGGCAACCAGCGTCGTCGTCGCAACGAAACAGAGAGGTACGAAGGTCACCCAGGCATATTTGGCTCGGCCCAGGTTGATGATTAGTGTGGTGCCGACCGCGAGGGCGACGCCCGCAAGCAACTGGTTCGCGACGCCAAACATCGGCCAGATGCTGCTGATGCTCCCGGTCCAGATGAAATACGCCCACCCGAGCACCATGATTACGGTCGCCAGCACCGTACCCGGCAGCCAGTCGGTGCGTGCGAGCGGCTTCCAGACCCGGCCTCCGAATTCCTGAATCAAGAACCGTCCGATCCTCGTCCCCGAATCGATCGTGGTCAGAATGAACAGGGCTTCGAACATGATCGCGAAGTGATACCAGTAGGCCATCAGGCCGCGCATGCCCGGCAGCGCGCTGAAGATTTGCGCCATGCCGACCGCCAACGAAACGCCGCCGCCGGTGCGCCCGGCCACGACTTCGCCAATTTCGCTCTGAAGCTCAGGCAGGTTAACAACGGGCAGCGCCAGAGTTTTGAACACCTCCGGTGGCGTGTTGATGGCGTAGTAGTCGGCCGGATGAAGCGCGCAGGCGGTGATGATCGCGACGACGCCCACGACGCACTCCATCAGCATCGCGCCGTACCCAATCGGCCGGATGTCCGTCTCGCGGTCGACCATCTTCGACGTCGTGCCGGTCGACACCAGCGCATGGAATCCTGAAATGGCGCCGCAGGCGATCGTGATGAACACGAACGGAAAGAGGGGACCCGGAATGATCGGTCCGCCGCCGCCGACGAACTCGGAAAAGGCCGGCGCCTCGAGCTTCGGGTTGATGATCATCACGCCGACCACGAGGAAGGCGATCGTGCCGATCTTCATGAACGTGCTTAGATAGCCGCGCGGCGTGAGCAGCATCCACACCGGCAGCACCGACGCGGCAATCGTGTAGAGTGCCATCGCGATCGTCACCTGGTGCCTGGACAACACGAACCAGGGTCCCAGCGCCGAAGATGCGACGTTCTTCCCGAAAATGACCGCCAGCGCCAGCGCGACAACGCCGATGATCGTGGCCTCGCGCACGCGGCCGCGGCGCCACCGGAACATATAGAAACCCATGAACAGCGCCAGCGGAATCGTCGTGAAGATCGTGAAGGTTCCCCACGCGCTCTCGGCCAGCGCGTTGACCACCACGATGCCCAACCCGGCCATCGCAATGGTCAGCACGAACATGACGGCGACCGCGGCCGTGAGGCCGGCGGCGGTGCCGACCTCGGTCCGCGCGATGTCCGCCAGCGAACGACCGCCACGACGCGTCGACGCCCACAGCCAGATGAAGTCCTGCACCGCGCCGGCAACGCAGACGCCGCCGACGAGCCAGATCAGTCCCGGCGCATATCCAAATTGCGCGGCGAGGACCGGCCCGACCAGAGGCCCGGCGCCGGCGATGGCGGCAAAGTGATGCCCGAAAAGGACCCATTTGGATATGGGGTAATAGTTCGCGCCGTCGTACTTCAGGTGCGCGGGGGTCACTCGCGAGTCATCGAGCACCATGACTTTCGCGGCAATGAACGCGCTGTAATACCGATAGGCAATGGCCAGCACGGCCAAAACCGGGACGATCACCGCTAGTGCACGCATGAAACAGCAATTCTATCAGTGAGTTGGAAGCATCGTAAAGAAATGGTAAGAACGCGGAGTGACTATACTTCGAGACGTGTCCGCCTTTCGCCGTCTGCTCGCTTATGTCGCCCGTTATCGGGCCGCCTTCATTCTGGGTCTGTTGTGTGTGATTGTTACCACCGCAATCACGCTCGCGGCCCCCAAGGTCCTGCAGTTTGCCGTCGATGATCTGACCCGAGGCGTGACACGCACCAAACTGCTGATCTACGGTGCGCTCCTGCTTGCGATCGGCCTCGTCGCCGGCGTGTTCCGTTTTCTGATGCGGCGCATTCTCATCGGCGCCTCACGCGACATCGAGTACGACATGCGCAACGAGTTCTTTGCGCATCTCGAAACGCTGCCGATGTCGTATTTCCAGACCCATCGGACCGGCGATCTGATGTCGCGCGCCACCAACGATCTGAACGCGGTGCGGATGATGATCGGGCCTTCGATCATGTACTCCGCCAACACGCTGCTGACGTTCGTGGTGGCGCTGACGCTGATGGCCACGATCGACGCTCGCTTGACGCTGTTCGCGCTCATCCCGCTGCCGTTCGTGTCGATCTCGGTGAAGCTGTTCGGCAGCGCCATTCACAAGCGCTTCGAGCAGATTCAGGCGCAGCTATCGGACGTCAGTGCCGTGGCGCAGGAGGCGTTGTCCGGCGTGCGCGTCGTGCGGGCGTATCGTCAGGAGCCGGCCGAGCTGGAGCGATTTCGCCGATCGAACGACGAGTACCTCCAGCGGAACCGGCGACTGATTGTGCTCCAGGGCTTCTTTTTCCCGAGCATGTCTCTCTTTCTCGGCGTTGGCGCCCTGCTGGTGGTCTGGCTTGGTGGCCGCGAAGTGGTCCGCGGCCGAATCACGCTCGGGCAATTCGTGGCCTTCAATTCGTACCTCACGATGCTGGCGTGGCCGATGATCGCGTTTGGCTGGGTGACGAACATGCTGCAGCGCGGTATGGCGTCGTGGAAGCGAATGTTGGAAGTGCTCGATACCGAGCCGGCCATTCAAGATGCCCATGGACCGCAAAGGACGTCGGGACCGCAACGTCGACCAGACTTCGCGGCCTTGGCGGTCAGCGGTCGCATTCGGGGGGAAATTGAGTTTCGAGATCTCGTGTTCGGTTACGGAGCGTCGCCCGTCCTGAATCACGTGTCGGCGAAGATCGCGGCTGGTCAGACGGTGGCCCTCGTGGGCCTGACCGGATCGGGAAAGACCACGCTCATCTCGCTGCTCGCGCGGCTGCACGATCCCCCGCCCGGGACCGTCTTCATCGACGGAATCGACGTGCGCGACATCCCGCTCGCAACATTGCGAGGGGCGATTGGGTTCGTGCCGCAGGAACCGTTTCTGTTTTCCGACACGCTCGCGGACAACGTGGCATTTGGGTGGGACGCGACGGATGCAGGGAGGGCTCGCCAAAGCGGCGAAGGCGCGACGGAGGCAGCGCCGCCTGGGGACGCGGGCCTGAATGACCCGCACTACGGGCGGATGGAGAGAATCATCGCCGCAGCCGCCATCGCTCGCCTCGACAAGGACGTCGCCGACTTCCCGAAGGGTTACGACACGATGGTGGGCGAGCGCGGGATCACGCTGTCCGGCGGCCAGAAACAGCGCACGGCGCTCGCGCGCGCGGTGGCCATCGATCCGCGCATCCTGATTCTCGACGATTCGTTGTCGGCCGTGGACACCTACACGGAAGAGGAGATTCTGGCCCGCCTGCGCGGTGTGATGCGCGAGCGCACCTCCATCATCGTGTCGCACCGGATTTCGACCGTGCGCGACGCGGATCAGATCTTCGTGCTCGATCAAGGACGGATCGCGGAACGCGGTACACACGACGAGTTGATTCGGCGGCTGGGACTCTACGCCGATCTGCACAAGAAGCAGTTGCTGGAAGAGGAACTTGCGGCATCGTAGACATTGCTGATGGCTCAGCGCAGATTGCTAATCAGCAATTGCACTGTGCATCAGCAATAAACGATCTTCATTATTCGTCTCTCAGCGCAACGAGCGGATCCACCCGCGTCGCTCGAATCGCGGGAAAAGCGCACGCGGCGACGGCAATGACGCCGAGGAGCATCACCGAGACGCCGTAGGTGAGCGGATCGAGCGGCTGCACGCCGAAGAGAAATGACTGCATCGCGGTTGTGATAGCCAGTGCGCCGGCCACACCACCAACGGCCCCGATCGCCACCGGGCGCAGTCCCTGTCCTACCACCAGTCGGACGAGCGCGGCGGGATGCGCCCCCAACGCGAGGCGAATGCCGAGCTCGCGCGAGCGCTGCGACACGAAGTACGCGAGCACGCCGTAAATTCCCAGCGCAGCCAGAAAGAGCGCCACGCCGGCGAATATCGACAGCAGCGCCGCCCGGAACCGGTGATCGCCGAGCGATTCGTCCACGACGGCCTTCAGCGTCGTCACCGAGGTTAGCGCCAGATCCTTGTCGACGCCCCAGACCAGGTCGCGGGCCGCGGCGATCATGGCGTCGGGCTCGAGCGTGGTACGCACGACAAACGTGAGCGGGTTCTGCATCGCCTGCGCGATGCCCTGATACGCGACAGGCTGCGGCACTTTGTCCATGCCGTCCTGACGCTCGTCCGCTACGACACCCACGATGGTGATCCAGGGTGCGTTGTCCGTCGGACGGCCGAACGTGATGCGGCGTCCGAGGGCGTCGGCGCCTCTGAAGTACGTCCGCGCGAGAGCCTCGTTGACGATGGCCACACGCGGCTGGTCGATGCGATCGCGCTCGTCGAGCATGCGCCCCGCGATCACGCGAATACCCATCGCTCGAAAGTAGTCGGGGGTGATCGACTTGTGCCGCAGTTCACGTTCGTAGTCGGTCGGTGCGCGCCCCTCGACGGTGGAGTCGCCCGTCCAGGTGTATCCGCGCAGGGCCAGCGTGCTCGCCGCGCCGACGGCCTGGACGCCGGGCTGCTCCCGCAAGCGACGTTCGATCTCCTGGAACGCACGCAGCCGATCGAGATTGGCTGGGTACCGAGCGGCCGGCAGCGTCAGCGTGAACGCCACGACCCGATCGGGATTGAATCCAGCGTCGACCTGCTGCAGCCGGACCAGGCTTCTGACGAGCAGTACCGCGCCGACGATCAACACGATCGAGAGCGCGACTTCCGCGGCGACGAGCAGGCTGCGGAGCCATCGCATCTCGCGCGATCCCGACGCCGTCCGGTCGCTCACGCCATCGGTTTTCGACGAAGTCAGCGCCGGCAGGACGCCGAACAACACCGGCGCCAGCAGCGCGAGCGCGACGTTGACCAGGATCACCGAGCGGTCCAACCGGAGGTCCGCGAACAACGGCAGGATGTCGGCACCGACGCGCAGCAGCGCCGACCGGGCCAGCAGCACGACCGCGAAGCCCAGCACGCCGCCCAACGACGAGATCACCAGCGACTCGGTGATCAACTGGCGTGCGAGTCGGCGCCGGCCGGCGCCGAGGGCCCGCCGAATCGTCAGCTCTTGCGTGCGTGCCGCTGCGCGTCCGAGCTGCAGGCTCGCCACGTTGGCGCAGACAATCAGGAACAGTACGCCGACGGCGCCGCTCAGCATCAGCAGCGCCGGACGCGGTTCGTACGCAAGGCTGCCGTGGAAGCTTTCGAGACGAACGCCCATCTGCGTATTCGTGTCGGGATACTGGCGCTCGAGCCCTTGGGCGATCGTGTTCATCTCCTGTTGAGCCTGCGCGAGCGTCACGCCCGGCTTGCGACGTGCGATGACACCCAGCCAATGCGGTCGTCTCGACCGCGTGATCAGCGATGGCGCATACCCAACCGGCACCCATACCTGCACGTCGTGACCCGGGAAGAAGAAGTCGCGAGGCATGACGCCGACGACCGTCGTGCTGCGACCGCTCAGCGTGACCGTTTTGCCCACAATTGCCGGATCGCCAGCGAACACGCTTTGCCACGTGCCGTAGCTCAGCACGACGACGCGCGCCTTTCCTTCGAACGTTTCGTCGTCGATAAACGTTCGCCCCATCAACGGCGCGGCGCCAAGCACGTGGAACAGGTTGCCGGTCACGCCAAGCGATTTCAGCCCCTGCGGTTCGCCGAACCCCGTGAGGAACACGTCGGTCGCGCCGCTGCCGTTGCTGTTGAACTGCTCGTATGCGGCGATGTCCGTAAACGATGTGGCCTGCGCCTTCCAGTCGGCCCAGTTGGCCGGAGCGGCGATATTCCGCGTCCAGCCTTTGAGGGGATTGGTTTCGAAGATCCGCACCAGGCGATCGGGATCCGAATGCGGCAGCGGACGGAGGAGCACCGCGCCGGCGATGGTGTACACCGTGGTGCCGGCGCCGATTCCGATGGCAAGCGTCGCGATGGCGACGGCCGCAAACCCGGGGTTCTTGCGCAGCGTCCGCAACGCGTAGCGGATATCCTGGAGCGTGGTGTCGACGAGCGGCAGCGCGCGCTCGTCGCGATGGCGCTCTTCGAGCTGCGCGCTTCCTCCGAGCCGGAGCCGCGCCTGCCGTGCGGCTTCGCCGGGCGACAGCCCGCGCGCCATATGTTCCTCCGTCAGCATTGCAAGATGCGTCTTCAATTCCTGGCTGAAGTCGGCGTTGAGATGTCGCCGCGACAGGGCGGCCTTACACCGCGCAAACAACACGAGCAGGCGAGTCCACATGTCAGCGCTCCTCGGACAGCTTCAGCAGGCGTCCGATGACGCCCGCGATCCGTTCCCAGTTGTCGGCTTCAGCCGCAAGCTGCCGGCGGCCAGCCCTGGTGATGGCGTAGAACTTCGCCTTGCGGTTGTTGTCGGACACGCCCCAACTTGCGGAAATCCACCGCCGCTGCTGCAGCCGGACGAGCGAGGCGTAAATGGTTCCCTGGTTCAATTGCAGGACGTCCTCGCTGACCTGCTCGATGCGCCGCGCGATGCCGTAGCCGTGCTGTGGTCCCATGGCCTCGAGCGTCTGCAGCACCATCAGATCGAGCGTGCCCTGGAGAATGTCGGATTTGTCGCCCATGCGTCTCCTGTGGAACGGCCACATGAGTATAGACGAAAGACGGAGGACAATGGTTGATTCAGGTAATCGGGTAATCGGGTAATTGGGTAATCTGGTACGGAATTGGGAGATTGATGGACGAAGACGTCCTCGGAAAGGCCTACGACGCGCGGTTGATGCGGCGGCTGCTGCAGTACCTCCGGCCGTATCGGCGGCAGGTGGCGTTTGCGCTCATCGCGATCGTGATCGGCGGATGCGCGTCTCTAGCCCAGCCGTATCTCATCAAAATCGCGATCGATCGATACATCGCGGCGGGCAGTCTCGAAGGGCTCGATCGACTGGCCCTCGTGTACCTGGCCGTTCTGGGCGCTGGCTTCGCCGCCGAGTACATGCAGACCTGGACGATGCAGTTGACCGGCCAGCGGATCATGTTCGACCTGCGCATGGCGATCTACGCACACCTGCAGCGGCTCGATCTGCGTTACTACGATCGCAATCCGGTCGGCCGGCTGATGACGCGCGTCACGTCGGACGTCGATGTCCTCAACGACCTGTTCACCTCCGGCGTCGTCACCGCCTTCGGCGATGTGTTCATGCTCGTTGGCATCATGGTCATGATGCTGTGGATGAACTGGACGCTGGCTCTCGTCGCGTTTGCCGTGCTGCCGCTCATCGTGGTGGTTACGCAGTGGTTCAGGCGGAACGTCCGCGAATCCTATCGCGTGGTGCGCGGGTGGATTGCGCGCATCAACGCGTTCCTGCAGGAAAACATCACCGGGATGAGCACGGTGCAATTGTTCCGACGCGAACAGCTGAACTTCGAGCGGTTCGATGACATCGACCGGAAGCACCGCGACGCCAACGTCGAATCGATCTTCTATTACGCCGTTTTCTATCCGGCTATCGAAGCGATCAGCGCGCTGGCCTCGGCCTTGATCATCTGGTACGGGGGCGCCAGCGTACTGCGCAACGCCCTAACGCTCGGTGGGCTCGTCGCGTTCCTTCAGTACTCGCAGCGGTTCTTCAGACCGATCAGCGACATGTCGGAAAAGTTCAACGTCCTGCAATCGGCGATGGCGTCCTCGGAGCGCATCTTCAAACTGCTCGACGAACCCGTAGTCATCGAATCGCCCGTGGCCTCGGTCACACGACCGGCGGGCGCCCGCGGACACATAAGGTTCGAGGGCGTGTGGTTTGCGTACAACCCAAAAGTCGCCACGACTTCTGAGGCCTCGTCCACTTCCACGTCGTCCGCGACCTCGACACGCGCCACTCCGAGCGACACGGAAGACGGGAGAAAACAAGCAATCAGATCCTCCGTATCGCCGATGTCCTCCGTGGTGGAGAGATCACGTGGCGTAGAGAGCTGGAAAGGTGCGGAGGATGAAAATTGGGTCCTCCGCGACATCAGTTTCGACGTGCGCCCGGGCGAGCGAGTCGGAATTGTCGGTGCAACAGGATCGGGCAAGACGACGCTCATCAACCTGCTGCTGAGGTTCTACGATGTGCAGCGGGGCCGCATCACGATCGACGGCGTCGACATCCGGCGCCTGGATCTCTCGGAGGCTCGCGGTCTCTTCAGCCTTGTCCTGCAAGACGTGCATCTGTTTTCGGGCACCATCGCCGATAACATCCGCCTGGGCAATGCCGCGATAGACGACGAGAAGGTGCGTGCCGCTGCGAGGGCCGTGCACGCTGACGCGTTCATCGAGCGGCTGCCGCAGGGTTACGCCAGCGCAGTGGCCGAGCGCGGATCGACGCTCTCGGTTGGACAGAAACAGCTGCTATCGTTCGCCCGCGCGCTTGCGTTCGACCCGCG
The DNA here is from genome assembly GCA_046728115.1 of Acidobacteriota bacterium. GTDB lineage: Bacteria > Acidobacteriota > Vicinamibacteria > Vicinamibacterales > CAVVIG01 > CAVSWN01. The sequence goes on from JBKPDW010000430.1 coordinate 9,580, forward strand.
TGTGCTGATCCTGGACGAAGCGACGTCGAGCGTCGATACCGAAACGGAGCTGATCATTCGCGATGCGCTGCACGTGCTGATGGCGCATCGGACGACCATCGCGATCGCGCATCGCCTGTCGACAATTCAGGACATGGACAAGATCCTGGTCCTGCACAAGGGACGGCTGCGCGAAGCAGGCACGCACCAGGAACTGCTGGCGCAGCGAGGGATCTACTTCAAGCTGTTCGAGCTGCAGTATCAGAGAAGTGAAAACTTGGAAGTTGGAAGTTAGAGCACGTTGGCGAAACTACGCCGTGCGAAACCGTCGGAGGCGATCGGGATCGGCGCCAATGCCGGCGGAAATACCTTAACGACCGTCCGGCACGATCTGTGGAAGCGGACGGGCGGGCAGACGCGGTTCCGTTGCGACAGTCCCGGATCGATTGAGCAGGCTCGGCGTGGTCGCGTGCGGATCCCACCCGAGACGCAGCACCGTGACGTCGACGGTGCGGCGGCCGAACGCCAGCGCCTCATTACAGCTCCACATGTAGAGATCCACCTCGCGGCCCTGGATGGACGGGCCGGTATCGAGCACGGTGTAAATACCCTCATGCGGCATACCGGTCGCACCCACATGAATCACCGACCCGACGGGCAGCAGCGCCGGATCCGAGGCCGCGATGCCGGTCTGAGCCGCCACGCCCGATGTGGTGACGACACCCTTGCAGTAGGCGGTCGCGGCGAATCTGAGGCGCGCCCCGGGCGCGATGATCCTGGCGGCCTCCCGCAACGCCGCCTGGCGGGCGGCGTTCTCCGAATCGAGAATGGTCACTTCGTACAGCAGCACGAAGGCCCCGGCTGCGATCAGGCCGATCAACGCTTTGCGCCATAGCGAGGCGGCGACGATCATTTGTGGTGATGCATCATGTCGTGAATCCGGCGTCGGCTCGTGACGAACGCAAGCGCGAGCGGGTAGGCGGCGGCAGCCAGCACGATCGCGCCGATCATCGAACCGACGGTGTACGGCCAGAACCAGGGTTTCACAATGGTCACCAACCGCTGCCAGAATTCGCTCTGGTACACGGACATCTCGAAAAGCGATCCAACCTGTCGCTTGAATCCAGGAGGAATCTTGTGGCCGGTGATCGGGGCGCCTACGGCCATCGTGGCGAAGGCGTAGTAGGGTCCGATGATCCATGGCAGGTTCGAGTACACGCCCAGCAATACCGCCACACGGTTCAGATTCAGCAGAAACGCAAACAGGATTCCCAGGATGGTGTGGAGTCCCAGCAACGGAGAGAATCCGAAACACACACCGAGTGCAAAGGCCGCTGCGGTGCGTTCGGGCGTATCGTCGATGTGCAGCAGCGCGTCCAGCCATCGCCGGACGAGGGCGCGCGTCAGACGAATCATGCTCCGAAATGCCTGTACCCGCAGCGGAGGAGCGGGCGCTCCATCCCCGCGCGGCGCAGCACCACCTCGCGAGCCTCGGTGCACATGCCGACGCGCGCCACCGGCACGCCGGCCTGCCGGGCCGCCGCAGCCACACGACCGCGGGCGCGCGGCCTGGCGGCGAACAGCAGTTCGTAGTCGTCGCCACCTTCGAGTGCGCCTGCCACGGCATCGCCACCGTGCGCCTCGAACGCCGAGCGTGTGCCCGCCTCGATGGGCAGCGCGTCAGCCTCGACCGTCACGCCCACGCCGCTCGATTCCGCGATTCTGTACATGCCATCGGAAAACCCGTCGCTGAGATCGATGCAGGCGCTCGCGGCGCGCGTCCGGCCGAGGAGAACGCCGAGCCGGACACGAGGCGTGGGATAGAGATACCGCTCAACACACTGCAGGACCGCGGAGGATGCGCGTGCCGATCGAGAAGACTGTTCATTGAGAAATCGGTGACCGCCATCTGCGTCAGTCGCCGCCGTGGCAGAGCTATTCAACATCATCAGGCCGGCGGCAGCCGCCCCGATCGTGCCGCTGACGTACAGATCGTCGCCGGCTCTTGCGCCGGAGCGCGTCAGCACCTGCCGCCGCTTGACCGTTCCACTCACAGTGATGTCGATCACCATCGGGCCTGGCGACCGCGTCAGGTTCCCGCCGGCGACATGCAGCCGATGCAGGCTGGCGAGTGCCGCGACGCCGGTCACGAGGCCATCGAAATCGCTCGTCAGCAGCGACGCCGGCAGCGCGAGCGCGAGGAGCGCGAATCGCGGGGCGGCGCCCATCGCGGCCAGATCGCTCAGGTTCGCGGCGAGCGCCCGGTGCCCGATGGCCTCGGCCGGAACGAACGCGCGATCGAAATGGATGCCCTCCACGAGGGTATCGACGCTCAGGACATCCAGACGGTTCCTCTCCGGTTCCACCACGGCCGCATCGTCACCGATGCCTACGACCAGCCACGGCGGTGCCGCTGGAAGACGGTCTCGAATGCGGGCGATCAGGGCAGACTCGCTCAGATGCGCGATCGTGCCGGGGGCGTGGGCCTCGGGGCTAGGAGCCACCAGGCGGCTCATTTGGCATAGTCGACCGCGCGCGTTTCGCGAATCACGGTCACTTTGATTTGGCCGGGGTACTCCAACTCGTTTTCGATGCGACGCGCAATGTCTTTGGACAGCCAGACGGCTTCCTCGTCCGAGATTTTTTCACTCTCCACCATGATACGAATTTCGCGGCCGGCCTGAAGCGCGAACGACTTGGAGACGCCTTTGAACGAGTCGGCGATGCCCTCGAGCTTCTCGAGGCGTTTCACGTACGACTCGAGGATATCGCGACGCGCGCCCGGCCGCGCCGCCGAGATGGCGTCGGCGGCCTGGACGATCATCGCCTCGAGCGACGGCCAGTCGATATCCATATGGTGCGCGGCCATCGCCATCACGACCGCTTCGCTTTCACCGTGCTTGCGCAGGTAGTCGATGCCGAGCTGCAGATGCGTGCCTTCCATTTCGCGATCGATGGCTTTTCCGATGTCGTGGAGGAACGCCGCGCGGACGGCGACGTGCGCATCGAGGCCGACTTCCTTGGCCATGATGCCTGCAAGACGGGCGACTTCGGCGGAGTGCGACAGGACGTTCTGGCCGTAGCTGGTGCGGAACTTCAAGCGGCCCATCAACCGCAGGATTTCGGGATGCAGATCGTGGAGTCCGAGGTCGAACGCGACCGCGGCGCCTTCCTTGCGCACTTCCTCGTCGGTCTCCTCCTTGACCTTCTGGACGACTTCCTCGATGCGCGCTGGATGGATTCGACCGTCGGCGATCAGACGTTCGATGGACTTCTTCGCGATTTCGCGGCGGTACGGATCGAAGCCGGACAGGATGATCGCGCCGGGCGTGTCGTCGACAATCAGGTCGACGCCAGTGGCGAGCTCGAGCGCGCGTATATTGCGGCCCTCGCGTCCGATGATGCGGCCCTTCAAATCATCGCTCGGCAGGTCGACGACCGAGACCGTTGTCTCGATCGCGTGCTCGGCGCCGCATCGCTGGATGGCTTCGGTAATGTAGTGCTTGGCGCGTTCGACGGCCGTTTCGCGCGCCTCCGTGTCGAGTCGCTTGAGCAGGTTCGCAGCGTCGTGCCGCGCCTCGCTCTCCATCTGTTTGACGAGCAGCTCTTTGGCTTCCTCGGCCGTAAGTCCGGCGACGCGCTCGAGATCGCGCTGCTGCTGCATCACGAGCTGCTGGTACTTGGCCGACGCTGCCTCGGCCGCCTTCTCGCGTTCGGTCAGCGTCCGATCGCGAGCGTTCAGCTCTTTCTCCAGCCGCTCGATTGCCGTACTGCGCTCGGTGATCGTGGCTTCCCGGCGGGTCAGGGCCTGTTCGAGCACGGACGTCTGTTGCCGATCCTGACGGGCCGAGCGCTCGGCCTCCATCAGGATTTCGTGTGCTTTCTCCTTCGCTTCGAGCTGCGCCTCTTTCTTGCGGGCTTCGGCATCCCGCTCCGCCTCTTTGACGATGCGGAGCGCTTGCTCCTCGGCCCGGCCGACAGTTTCGGCCGCGATGCGCTTACGGTTGGCAACCCAGACGGTAAAAACGGCCGCTCCGACCACCGCCGTTACGATGGCCGGAACGATCAGATTCACCAATATCGGCGACACGCGCGACGTCCTTTCTCGGACCCGCGTGAACTACCAAGTCCAGCACTAACAAGCGAATAACGTAGACGGAGATGAAAGGCCCCGCTTTGCCGTGTGGGGAGGTCGATGAACCTGCGTAAGCAGGTGGAACCGCTCAAAAAAGCCGCGCTTCAGGCTTCCTCGCTACAGAGGCATGCACACCACGCGGCGTCGCGACTCACTTGGGTAAAACGTTGGCTCAAACGAGCCTACCGCCATCACGCACAAAGCAGGGAACTCAAACGCTGCAGGCATCTTATGCCGACTCGGCTTCGGGGTTCAAGGTTGACAGAGGTGCGGGATTCGAGGTTCGGGGGTTCGCAGAGCGGCAGTTCGAGTCGGCCATCACCTGGGAATGCGGGGGCGACGGCTCTTCAGCTCAGGAACAGCCCTTCGTCGGGTCCAGTCGATGGGGGCGTACTGGTTTCGGCCCCCATCAGGACACGATCGAGGAGGCGCTCGAGTTCACCCGCTCGCTCGGCCAGTTCGCCGCTTCCGGCATTAGTCAGGTCGCGCAGCCTGAACAGTTCGTCGGCGATGTTGAGCGCCGCCAGGACCGCCAGCCGGACCGAGTCGGCCGACGGCATCGCATCGGAGGCAGCGCGCATCTTCTCGTCGACATACGACGCGAGCCGGAGGACATAGTCCGAATCGAGCGTGCTCCGGATGGGATAGCGCTGGCCGTTGATTTCGACGGGAATGACCTTGCCGTCAGTCACAACTTGTCAATTGTGGCCTGTCGTTACAGGCTCAGCGCTTCGAGCTGTTCCAGCATGTCCGTGACGCGCATGCGAATGACGTCGCGCTCTTCTCTGAGCGTCGACAGCTCATTCGTTACGCTGTCGGTTGCCGCAAGCCGCGCCCGCAGTGCGTCGACTTCGTGCGCCAGACGCGCATTCTCGTCGGCCGCGCGAGCTTGTTCGGCCTTCATCCGATCGACCATGCCGACCAGGAGCTTGATCTTTTCCTCGAGACGATCGATTGGCGCCAGCTCGATGGCGCGCGTCGCTGCTTTCGTCATAACACCTCTACCGTTGGACGGCCCCGTGCTCGTTGACGAGCGCCGACAGGATGGCGTCGACGCTTCGTTGAACTTCCGCGTCGGTCAGAGTGCGATCGGGTGCCTGGAACGTCAGACGGACCGACACACTGACTCGACCTGCTGCAATGCCGGCGCCGAGATACCGATCGAAGAAGCTCACGGCGACGAGCGGCGCTGGTGTACCGCGTCCGGCGGTCTGAATGGTGCCACGAATGATCTCCGCAGGCAAGATGTCTGGGACAACGATCGAGAGATCGCGGACGACAGACGGGTACCTGGGCAGCGGTCGCGTCGCGTCGGAAACGGTGACGCGCGCGCGCGCGAGCGCGTCGAGGTCCAACTCCGCGACGAACACGGCATCCTGCACGGGCAATCCCCGGCTTTCGGCCACCGATGGCGCGAGTCGTCCTGCGAAGCCGACAATGGCGTCCACCCCGGGGCCGTCGGCGACAACGATCGATGCCGATTGACCGGCGGCGAGAAACGATTCGGCGTTCGGAGCCAGGCGGATCGGCACTCCCAGCGCATCACTCATCACCTCGACAACGCCCTTGATGTCGAAGAAATCCACCTCGCGTGCCGTGCCAGACCAGTGGTCGCTCGTGGCTGTACCGGTCCACGCCAGACCCACGCCACGGGTTTCTGCATCCGCGGCGAATCGCGTGCCGATCTCGAACAGCGCCACGTCCCGCCGGCCGTGCCGGCGATTGTGCGCGACGGCGTCGACGAGCCCGGCCAGCAGCGTCGGCCGCAGCGTATCGAACTTCGCCGACAGCGGATTGGCGATGCCAACGGCCCCTGATGAGAAAACGCTCACGGTCGCGGCTTCGAGAAAACCAAACGTCACGGCCTCTGACAAACCTGCCGCCGTGAGCACGCGACGCACCAGCTGATCCCGTGGAATCCGCTGATCGGGCGGCGGCGCGGCGGCAGTGACGACGGGGAACGTCGGCTCGAGGCGGTCGAAACCGTAGTGCCGGCCGACTTCTTCGATGAGATCGACTTCGCGCACCAGGTCGACCCGAAACGTCGGGGCCACGACGTCCCAGCCGTCGCCCGATGGCGTGACGTCGACTCCGAGCCTGCGCAGAATGCGCTCGACGTCACCATCGGGCACCGAGGCGCCGAGCAGGCGTGCGAGGCGCTCCCGCCGCAGATGCAGGCGTCTGGGCTGGCGGGGCGCCGGATAGCAGTCGACAACCGGACCGACCGCACGACCGGCACCCACCTGTTCCAGCAGCGCGGCGGCGCGTTCGATGGCGACGACTTGAGCGCCGATGTCGGCGCCGCGCTCGAATCGCGACGAGGCCTCCGTCTTGAGGCCGAGCCGCTTGGACGTCCATCGCACTGATGTCGGCTTGAAGTACGCGCTTTCGAGCGCAATCATCGTCGTCGACGGCGAGACTTCGGACGCCGCGCCGCCCATGACGCCTGCGACGGCCTGGGCGCGATCGCGGTCCGCGATCACCAGCATGTCGGGTTCGAGCTCCCGATCGATTCCGTCGAGCGTTGTGATCGTCTCGCCGGGCCTGGCGCGGCGAATGCGAATCTGCGCGCCCGCGAGCTTGTCGAGATCGAACGCATGCATCGGTTGACCGATCTCGAGATTCACGTAATTCGTGATGTCGACGACGGAACTGATTGGGCGGACGCCGGCTGCCTGAAGGCGTGCGGCGAGCCACTCGGGCGAGGGACCCACGCTCACCGCAGCGACGGCCGCCGCGTACCGCGGGCAGAGATCATGATCCTCGAGCGACACGCTGAGGCGATCCGATTGTCCAGTCGGAAGCGCCCGCAGGCGAATTGTAGCGGCTGCATCGTGCGACGGAAGCCGCATCGGTCGGTCGAACGCAGTGGCGGCCTCCCTCGCAAGACCGATCACACCCAAGCAGTCGGGGCGGTTGGCCGTGATTTCGAAATCGATGACCGCATCCCCGCCTGCCAGCGGTTCGAGCGACGCCACTTCGAAGCCTCGAAGACTCAGCATGTGCGCCACGTCTTCGGCCGAGGCGTCGAGATCCACGAATTCGCGTAGCCATGAGAGAACCAGGCGCATCGGTCAACTCAGCCCCTGAAAAAGCCGCACACGCTCGCCACTGCCGTAAACACAGAGGAAAAGCGGACCCAATGCTCAGCAACGCGTCCCCGGTGTCCCCGTGTCCTCTGTGGTGGAGATGTGCTGGTGCAAGACGGTCAGTACGGAAACTGCTCCAGGAATCTCAAATCGTTTTCGTAAAAGAGCCGGATGTCCTCGACCTTGTACCGCAAGATCGCCACACGCTCGATGCCGATGCCCCAGGCAAACCCGGTGTAGCGCTCGGAATCGTAGCCGACCGCCTCGAACACGGCGGGATGCACCATGCCCGAACCTCCAACTTCGAGCCAGCCGCTTTGCTTGCACATCGCGCATCCCGTGCCGTCGCACTGCCAGCAGCTGATGTCGATCTCGGCGCTCGGCTCCGTGTACGGAAAGAAGCTCGGGCGAAAGCGCACCCGCGAGCGGGGCCCGAGCATGTCGCGCGCAAACGCGAGCAGCGCCCCTTTCAGATCGGCCAGCGAGATCCCCTCGCCGACCACGAAACCCTCCATCTGCGAGAACATCGGCGAATGCGTCAGATCGAGGTCGTCGCGCCGATAGACGCGACCGGGCACGACGATGCGGATCGGCGGTGTGTGGGCCTGCATGTACCGAATCTGCATCGACGAGGTGTGCGTTCTGAGCAGCGTCCGGATGTCGTCGGCAGCTCCGCTGTCGCCGCGGATGGGCGATGCGAGGTACAGCGTGTCCTGCATGTCGCGAGCCGGATGTTCGGCCGGCATGTTCAGCGCATCGAAGCAGTGCCATTCGTCTTCGACCTCGGGGCCTTCGACGATTGCGAACCCCATGCGCGTGAAGATCTCCTCCATGCGGTCGCGCACGATCGTCAGCGGATGGCGCCGGCCGAGCGGATGTACCCGGCCAGGCAACGTGACGTCGACCGAGCCGGAGGGACGCGCCGTGGCGGCAGCCTGTTCCTGGTACGCCGTCCAGCGCGTCTCGATCGCCTGCTTCAGTTCGTTCGCGTACCGGCCGATCAGCTTTTTCTGATCGGCGGGCGCCGCCGCGATCGCCTGCATCCACGAGGCGACGATGCTGTTCTTGCGCCCGAGAAAGCGATCGCGAATTGCCTGCGCTTCACGTCCGGGCGCGGCAGCGGCGAGCTCGCGCTCGAAAGCTGCGATGTGTACGGCAACGGAGTCTGCGTTGGGGAGATCGGACATCGGACGGCCGCCATGATTCTACCTTGACGACCGCCCTCGACTGGCGACGCGCGCGGCCCTGACAGGCCGCGCGACCATTTACGCGCGAGCGGTCTTCGCTTGATCGGCGAGCTTTGCGAAAGTGGCAGGGCTCGACACCGCGATTTCCGACAAGCTCTTGCGATCGAGTGCGACCCCTGCATTCTTGAGGCCGCTGATGAACTGGCCGTAGGTCATGCCGTGCTCACGCGCGGCGGCGTTGATGCGCACCACCCACAGACGACGGAAGTCGCGCTTCTTGCGGCGGCGGCCGACAAATGCGTACTTGAGCGCGGTGTCGACCGATTCTTTCGCGGCACGATACAGCTTGCTCTTGTTGGCGTAGTACCCCTTCGCCAGGCCCAGCAACTTCTTGCGCTTGGCGCGCCGAACCGTTCCCCGTTTCACGCGTGGCATTTCCGACTCCTCATGCGGTACCTGCTAACTGGGCCAATCCTTGACCCCCCAAGTCCTGGTCGCCAGATTCCTGTCATTTGTACGGCAGCATACGCGCCAGCTTCGCGACGTCGGCTTCGGCGACTGTCGTCGTCCCTCGCAGACCTCGCTTCCGCTTCGTCGTCTTGCTGCTGAGGATGTGCTGCTTGAACGCCTTGCCACGCAGGAACTTTCCGCGCTTCGTGCGTTTGAAGCGCTTGGCCGCGCCTCGATGCGTTTTCAGTTTGATTTTCTGTGCCATGATTTTCGCTTCTGATCGCGAAGTCCGCGACGCCCCAAGTTTTTGCGCCCTGGCGGCCTTTAGCGCGGTCCTAAGTTGCTTGTCGGGCTGCGACCGGCTTGGCCTTGCCACCTCCGCCCTGGGGCCGCCGCGACAGGATGGTGTGCATCTGATTCCCTTCCATACGCGGCAACGTCTCGGCAATGGCGACCTCCGAGAGTTCGTTGACAAGGCGCTCGAGAATGCGTCGACCGATTTCCGGGTGCGCCATTTCGCGGCCCCGGAAGAAGATCGTCGCCTTCACCTTGTCGCCGTCGTCGAGGAAGCGTTCGATGTGCTTCTTCTTGAACTGGTAGTCGTGCTCGTCCACCTTCGGTCGGAACTTGATTTCCTTGACCTCGATGACCTTCTGGTGCCGCCTTGCCTCGCGCGCACGCTTCTGTTCCTGGTACTGATACTTGCCAAAATCCATGATCCGGCAGACCGGCGGATTGGCCGTCGGCGAGATTTCGACCAGGTCGAGTCCCTTTTGTTTGGCGATGGCGAGCGCTTGTGGCGGCGGCATGATGCCGAGCTGAGCGCCGGTGTCGTCGATGACGCGAATCTCCCGCACGCGGATGCGCTCGTTGACGCGCGTGCGGTCGTCGCGGCGTGGACCTCTGTCGAATGCGATAAAGCCTCCTATGTTGAAACGGTCGCTTTGCCCTTGTTCGCGATTTCTTCCCTGGTTGCGGCGATGAAGGCGTCAATGGCACTGGCGCCTCGATCGCCGCCCGAGCGTTCGCGCACAGAGACGGTGCCTTCCGCGCTTTCGCGGTCGCCAACTACCAGCATGTAGGGCACCTTCTGCAGCTGGGCCTCTCGAATCTTATATCCGATCTTTTCCTGGCGCTCGTCGACCTCCGCGCGCAGGCCGGCCGCCGTCAGGCGGTCGCGTACCGACGTGGCGTACGCCAGATGACGGTCCGAAATGGGCAGCACCACCACCTGCACGGGCGCGATCCACAGTGGAAACGCGCCGGCGTAATGCTCGATCAGCAGCGCGATGAATCGCTCGAAGCTGCCGAAGATTGCGCGGTGAATCACGACCGGCCGGTGCTCGGTGTTGTCCGCGCCGATGTACTTGAGCACGAACTGCTGCGGCAGCTGGTAGTCGAGCTGAATCGTTGCGCACTGCCACTTGCGACCGAGCGCGTCGGTCACCGCGAAGTCGATCTTCGGCCCGTAGAAGGCGCCGTCGCCCTCGTTGATCGTGTAGTCTTGACCGGCGCTTTGGAGCGCTTTCTTCAGCTCGGCTTCCGCGTGATCCCACGTCGCCTTCTCGCCGAGGTATTCCGCAGGACGGGTCGCCAGCTTCATTTCCGGCGTGAGCCCGAAGTCGTCGTACACGCGCCGCACGAGCCGCAGCAGGCGTTCGACTTCCTCACCGATCTGATCCTCGCGCAGGAAGATGTGCGCGTCGTCCATGATGAACTCGCGTACGCGGGTCAGGCCGCTCAACACGCCCGACGCTTCCATGCGGTGAAGGACGCTTTGCTCGTGGATCCGCAGCGGGAGGTCGCGATAGCTGCGCACCTCGCTGCCGAACAGCAGCATGTGCCCCGGGCAGTTCATCGGCTTCAGGCTCGACTTCTCCTCGTCGCCCGCCGACTCGATGAGGAACATGTTCTCGCGGTAATGCGCCCAATGGCCGGACGTCTCCCACAGCGCCTTGTTGAAGACGAGCGGCGCCCGCACCTCGACGTAGCCGGCGGGAAACAGCACCTCGCGCATGTAGTTGCCGAGCAGGTGCACGAGCGTCGTGCCCTTCGGCAGCCAGAACGGCTCGCCCGGCGCCCAGGGGTGGAACCAAAACAATCCAAGCTCGCGGCCGATCTTCCGGTGGTCGCGCTTCTTCGCTTCTTCGATCTGGGTGAGATGCGCCTTGAGTTCCTTGTCCGAGAGAAACGCCGTGCCGTACACGCGCTGCATCGGCTGATTGCGCGCGTCGCCTTTCCAGTACGCGTTGGACGTGCTCAGCAGCTTGAACGCTTTCAGCTTTCCCGTGCTCGGCACGTGCGGACCGACGCAGAAATCGATGA
>JBKPDW010000431.1:0-5631 GCA_046728115.1 Acidobacteriota bacterium
TCTCGAGGGTTCGTCTGCAGGCGGGGTTCTGGCGGCAACTGTGTGCTTTGTGACGTCGCGAGTGGATATTGAGGAGCGATCCTGGCCGTCTCGCGTGCCGAGAAATACTGAAACAGTATCCACACGGCAAGGAAGACCAGAAGCGACGTGGCAAGAAGTCCCGCTCCGAATGCAAACACGCCGCGGACATTGACGTCACTCGTCTCGTGATGCAGTTCAGTCATCCGCTGGTCCTAATGCGCAGTCCTCGGCCGGGACGCGCGATCGATGATCGAACCCAGCGTCTCGTCGAACTGCGGATCGTGAATCGGCAGAATGGCCCGGCCGCGCAGCTGGTGGATGAAACAGCCTGTCCACACGGCACCCATCGACAGCGGCAGCACGACATCGAGCCAGCTGACGACGATGCCCGCGCGATGAAATTCCGGCGCGATCAACCAGAAGAGATCGACGACCCTGACGATCAGCATCGCGGCGGCCACCTTCATCAGGATGTCTGGCGTGCGCTTCACGCTTCGCGACAGCAGCAGCGCGAACGGCACGGCAAAGTGAAACAGCATCAATGCGATGCCGACGGCGCGCCAGCCGGTTTGCAATCTGTGCAGATACCACGTGATTTCCAGCGGCAGATTGCCGGCCCAGATGATCAGGTACTGCGAGAAGGAGAAGTACGCCCACAGCATCACGAACGCCAGCATCAGATTGCCGAGGTCGTGGAAGTGCGTCGGCATGGCGATTCGATGGAGCGGCGGCCGCCGGCTCAACCAGGCAAGCACCAGAATCAGAAACGCGAGAGACGACAGCCCCTGTCCGCCCATGATGAGCACGCCGTAGATCGTCGAGAACCAATGCGGCTCGAGCGACATGAGCCAGTCGAAGGACGCAAAGGTGATCGTCAACCCGTATCCGAGCAGGCCAACCGCGCTGAGTTTCTGCATTCGGCGGGCAAGCGCCGGATCCGGATTGCGATCCTGCTCGAGCGACCAGGCGTTCAGGCGCCAGACGAGCGCGTTCCACACGAGGAAATAGATGACGGCCCGAACCAGAAAAAACGGCGTGTTCAAATACAACTGCTTGTGCTGGAGCGCTTCGTCATGCGCAACGACATCGGCGTTCGTCCAGATATAGAGGCGATGCATGCCGAGCGCGATGGGGAGGAAGAGCACCGCCATGACCGGGAGCACGCGCGTGGCCGCGCCGATCGGACGGCGAATGAGGACGCCCCACGCGCCGCCGGATAGCTGGTGAACCATGCCAAGCGCCAGACAGCCGAGCGTCACGCCCAGGCAGAGCATGTAGGCCATCAGATACGACTGCAGGAACTGTGTCCGGTCGTTGAAGAGCCCCACCAGCGAGACCAATGCGCCCGCGCCGCCAATGAGCAGGAACCGGCGCTGCATACCCGCCAGCTCCGGGATTGCCACATCGGCCGTCGTGGCGAGCGGCTCACCGTGCATCGAGGCTCCCTCGCTCGGCAGGAGGCACGTCGGCGATGGTCGCGTGCTCGCTCAACTGCAGCGCACGCACGTAGGCGATGATTGCCCATCGATCGTCGACCTTGATCTGCGACGCATAGTCGGGCATTGCGCCGAAGCCGTTGGTGATGACATCGAAGAAATGGCCGACCGGGGCCTGGCGCAGACGATCCTGATGATAGGTGGGAGGCTGGCGATAGCCGCGCCGTACGACCATGCCGTCGCCTTGTCCCGTCCGGCCGTGACAGGGCGAGCAGTAGATGTCGAAACGCTCGCGGCCTCGGGACATCACGGACGCCGTGATGGGGAACGGAAAGGTCGTGACGTCCGATCCGTTCGCCTTGCCGGTGTAACGGACCGAATCGTCCCGAAGCTGTCCGCGAGCGACCGTCCCGGCGACGAGCGGTCGCGCCGAGCGCGCGTCGCCAAAGAAGTCGGATTGCCGCAGCGGCACGTACTTCGGTTGGTCGTGCATGTCCTGCCGGCATGCAGCTCCTGTCAAGCACGCGAGGACGATGATCACCGCAGAGAGCGCAGAGAGCGCAGAATCATCGTGTTCTGCAGGCTCTGCGAGTTCTGCGTTGGTCGTCGTGTTGTCAATCCGCAACGGTCGTCACCTCTCGGGGATTCAACGTCTCCAGGAACTTCCGCGTGTTTTCGATATCGAACTGCGGGTCGGTCGACTCGATGCACAGAAAAAACCGATTGCGGCTCGCCAGCGCGAATCGCGGCACGTTGAAAACCGGGTGATACGGCATCGGCAGGCGGTTCAACCCGAGCATTGCAAAGACGGCCGTGAGCGCCGCGGCCAGAATCGTGCACTCGAAGGTCACAGGGATGAATGCCGGCCAGCTATGAAGTGGCTTGCCTCCGACGTTGATTGGATACGTAACGGCGGAGGCCCAGTACTGCAGCGCGTACCCGCCGATGCATCCGCACACGCCGCCGATCAGCACGATCAGCGGGAGCCGTGTGTGGTGTGATCCGATCGCTTCGTGCAGTTCCTCGATTGGAAACGGCGAATACGCATCCATCGACCGGTAACCCGCGTGCCTGGCACGATCGGCCGCCGCGACGAGCGACGTCGGATCATCGAATTCCGCGAGGAGGCCGTAAACAGCGGCGGGTTTCATTTCACATCCTCAGATTCACACACATCCTCAGATTCACACATCCTCACATCCACAAATTCTCACATCCTCAAATTCACACATCCTCACATCCTCAGATTCTCAAATGCGTTGGTCGTCCACCTTCGCTTCCGGCAGAATCGTCCGCATCTCGAAGATCGAGATCATCGGCAGGAAGCGCACGAACAGGAACAGCAGCGCCAGAAACAACCCGATCGTGCCGACGAACGTCGACCAGTCCCAGAACGTCGGCGCGTACATGCCCCACGCCGAGGGAAGAAAATCGCGATGGAGACTCGTCACGATGATGATGAACCGCTCGAGCCACATGCCGACGTTGATGATGAGCGAGAGCGCAAACAGCGCCATCGTACTGCTACGTATCCGCTTCAACCAGAGCAGCTGTGGGACGATGACGTTGCAGAAAATCAACGACCAGTACGCGAACGCGTATGGCCCGGTCAGCCGGTTGATCGGCACGAACCCTTCGTACCGGTCCGCGCTGTACCACGCGATAAACGCCTCGGTCATGTAGCCGTAGGCGACGATCAAACCCGTGACCAGCATCACCTTGGCCATGTTGTTCAAGTGGCGCATGGTGATGAAGTCCTCGAGCTGATAGACCGCGCGGATTGGAATCGCCAGCGTGAGCACCATCGCGAAACCGGAATAGATTGCCCCGGCGACGAAGTACGGCGGAAAGATGGTGGTGTGCCATCCCGGCAGGATTGCGATGGCGAAGTCGAAGCTCACGACGGTGTGGACGGACACCACGAGCGGCGTGGCCAGGCCCGCGAGCAGCAGGTATGCGGTCTCGTAGCGGTGCCAGTGGAGAGCCGACCCGCGCCATCCCATGGCGAGCATGCCGTACAGCACTCGGCCGACGCGCGACTGCGATCGATCGCGCAGCGTCGCCAGATCGGGAATGAGCCCGACGAACCAGAAGAGTAGCGAGACCGTTCCGTACGTAGAGACCGCAAATACGTCCCAGATCAGCGGGCTGCGGAACTGCGGCCAGACGTTCATCGAGTTCGGATAGGGGACGAGCCAGTACGCCAGCCAGGGGCGACCCGTATGGAAGAGCGGAAAGATGCCGGCGCAGGCCACGGCAAACAGCGTCATCGCCTCCGCGAACCGGTTGATCGAGGTTCGCCACGTCTGCTTCAGCAGCAACAGAATCGCGGAAATCAGCGTGCCGGCGTGGCCGATCCCGATCCACCAGACGAAGTTGGTGATGTCGAACGCCCATCCGACCGGGATGTTGTTGCCCCAGATCCCGATCCCCTTGACGCTCAGATAGGTCAGCGACACGAGCAGGAGCACCGTCAGCAGGAACGCCGTTCCGAAGCCCGCGTACCAGCCGATCGGCGTCCGCTGTGTCAGGACAATCGCGCTGATCTTGTCGGTGACGGTTCCAAACGTGTGCCCCGGCGCGATAACCGGCGGGGCCGCGGATCCGGCAACGGCGTGGAGTGGATCTTCGATGGATGACTCGGCCATCGGTGTCGACTCACTCTCCGAGCTCGGGATTCACATTCCGCACCGCCGCCAGATACGTTGTCCGCGGACGCGTGTTCAGCTCGCCGAGCAGCGAGTAGTTCCGTTCCTCGGCCTTCAGCTTCGAGACGCGGCTGCCGGGATCGTTGAGATCGCCGAACACGATTGCATCGGCGGGACACGTTTGCTGGCAGGCGGTCTGGATCTCGCCGTCCCTGACTTTGCGGTCCTCCTTTTCCGCGTCGATCTTGGCGCGGTTGATGCGCTGCACGCAGTACGTGCACTTCTCCATCACGCCCCGGCTGCGAACGCTCACGTCGGGATTACGGCCCAGCTTCAGGCTCGGCGTATTCCAGTCCTGATAGAGCAGGAAGTTGAAGCGCCGCACTTTGTACGGGCAGTTGTTCGAGCAGTAGCGCGTACCGACGCAGCGGTTGTAGACCATGTCGTTCAGCCCTTCGTCGCTGTGCACGGTCGCGCCGACGGGACACACCACCTCGCATGGCGCGTTCTCGCAGTGCATGCACGGCACCGGCTGGAAATACGTCTCAGGGTTGTCCTTCGGACCGCTGTAGTACGTGTCGACGCGAAGCCAATGCATCTCGCGTCCGCGCAGTACCTGCTCTTTGCCGACAACGGGGATGTTGTTCTCCGCCTGGCAGCCGACGATACAGGCGTTGCAGCCGATGCAGGCGTTGATGTCGATCGCCATGCCCCATCTGTGGCCCTCGTAGGCGAAGTCGGGATACAGCGTAATGGTGCGGGGCGGCGTTTCGTCGCCTTCGTGCACCGATTTCGGATCGCGAACGTACTCGTCGCGCGTGACGGCGCGGACCGTTCGCCGTCCCTCCATCAGATGGTGATACTGCGTGCACGCGAGCGGATAACCGTCGCCGGTCTTCGTCAACGCGCAACCGCCATCGAACCATGGCGCCTCGATAGATCGAATGGCGTTGGCGTTGAAACCGGCCCCGGCTCCAACGTGGCCCGCGCGGGAGCGGCCGTATCCACAGTGGACGGTGATGCACTCATCAGGGTGGCCGACCACGGGAAACAGTGCACCGCGAACAGATCGCCCTCGGTACCGCAGCTCCACGACATCGGTGTTGATCTGTCCGTGCTCGCCTCCCTGAAATGACGGCGACGACTCGCTGCGGAGACGCGCGGCGGTCGCGGGACTCACGATCACCGCGTTGTCCCACGTGAGTTTCGTAATCGGCTTTGGCAGTTCCTGCAGCCAGCCATTGTTGGCGAAGCGGCCGTCGAGGATCGACGGATCGTTGCGGAATGCGATCTCGAATCCACCCGATGAGGACGACGGACGGGCAGTCGTGGCGAAAGTGGAAGAAGCGCGAACGGCCGCCGGCGTGAAGGCGGTGTTCGGAATCAGGCCGTCGTGGAGCCAGCGGCGCCAAGCCGAATCATCCTTTCCGACCTTCCAGTGTTCGCGCACGATGTCGTACGGCGATTGTTCGGGCCGGTCGCTCATCGCGGCCAGTAGCTCGTGGGCCGAGCGCCCGCTGTACAGC
>JBKPDW010000432.1:0-5835 GCA_046728115.1 Acidobacteriota bacterium
GCCTTCATCTCAACGTCGAACGGGGGTGACCGGGATCGACAGGCAGTCATGCACCCTCTAACTATCCCTTGAAGCCGACCCGCTTCATGGCGGACTGGATCTCCTTATCCGTCACGTCGTCCACGATGGTGGCGGCGCCGATCGCGGTCGGCAGAACGAAATGGAGGCGACCTCCGACCACTTTCTTGTCATGACGAATCGCGGCCACGAGCTGCGTGGACGGCACGTCGCCGACCGGTGGCAACGGTCCCAGGCTGGCGATCAGGTCCGACAGCGCCTGCCGGTCGCGTTCGGCGAGCGCTCCCCGGGTGGCAGCCAGCTGTGCCGCGACGAGCATGCCGATCGCCACGGCTTCACCGTGGCGGAATCGCCGATACTTCGTCACCGCCTCCAGCGCATGTCCCGCCGTGTGACCGAAATTCAGGATCATGCGTGGGCCTGCCTCCCGCTCGTCCCCCGTGACCACGCTGGCCTTGATGCGACACGATTCGGCAATGACAGGCGTCAACGCCTCGGGCGCGCGTTCGAACAGCGCCTTTTTGTCGCTGACGATTCGATCGAACAGCCCCGCGCTCGACGTGACGCCGTATTTGATCACCTCGTACAAGCCTGCTCGGAACTCGCGTCGAGGCAGTGTGGCGAGGACGGTCGGATCGATGACTACGGCATGGGGCTGATGGAACGAGCCGATGAGGTTTTTCCCGAGCGGGTGGTTGACGCCCACCTTGCCGCCGATCGCGCTATCCACCTGGCCGAGCAGCGTCGTCGGGACGTGAATCAGCGCGATTCCGCGCAGAAACGTCGCGGCTGCGAACCCAGCCATATCGCCGATGACGCCACCCCCGAGCGCGATGAGCGTCGACGCACGGTCGGCCTTGGCCTGCACGAGCGCGTCGTAGATGCGAGAAACCGTCGCCAGATGCTTGTAGCGCTCGCCATCAGGTACGAGTATCGGGCCGGCACTGGCGGACACGTCGATGCTGCGCGCCAGTCGCGGACCATACAGACGCCAGACCAGCGGGCTGGAGACGACGAAGCGCCGGTCCGAGATGCGTCGATCGTCGAGCAGCCGCCCGAGGTTGTCGAGCGAGCCGTCGTGTATCGTCACCGAATAGGCACGCGACGGCGTCGTGACGTCAATACGAACGGGATCCATTCTTGGACGATGCGCCTCTTCCGCTCACCACGGATGACACCGAGCGGCGCCAGCGAAGACCGGGAACACTGTTTCGTTCGTCAAACGAGGACCTCAGTGAATCGACGACCTCCGTGGTAGAGCAATGATCGAGAGCTAGGATAGCATTCGCATGCAGTCGGCCGATTTCGTGATCGTCGGCAGCGGCGTCGCCGGTTTGCGCGCAGCGATTGCGCTGGCCGGCGCCGGACGCGTAATCGTTCTCACCAAGGCCGCGCCAGGCGAGAGCAACACCGGCTACGCACAGGGCGGCATCGCCGCCGCTATCGGCGACGATGATTCGCCGGCGTTACATGCGGCGGATACGGTTCGCGCGGGCGACCGCTTGTGCGACGAAACGGCAGTGCGCGTGCTCGTCGAAGAAGGCCCACATTACGTCCGCGAGCTGCTCGACTGGGGCGTGCGTTTCGATCGTGCGCCGGACGGCCGTCCCGAGCTGGGCCGTGAGGCTGCGCACAGCGTGCGCCGCGTCCTTCACGCGGGTGACGCGACGGGACGCGAGATTGGGCGAGTGCTCGGATCCCGTGTGAGGCCGCTTGCCGCTGTCACCACAATCGATCACGCGTGCGTGACGGAATTGCTGCTCGGCAGCAATGGCGTCCGTGGTGTCGCATACGTGGATTCAGCGGGGGCGTGTCACGAGGTGGAGGCCGCGGCGACGCTGCTGGCGACAGGCGGTGCGGGCCAGGTATTCCGGGATACCACTAATCCGGGCGTCGCCACCGGCGACGGGATCGCGCTCGCCTGGCGGGCAGGGGCTCGCACCGCTGATCTGGAGTTCGTGCAGTTCCATCCAACGGCGCTCAATCTCGCCGGTGCGCCGCGGTTCCTGATTTCGGAGGCGTTGCGCGGGGAGGGGGGCCGGCTCGTCAACGCTGCGGGCGAGGCATTCATGATCCGCAGCCATCCGGACGGCGATCTCGCTCCCCGTGATGTGGTCGCGCGGGGCATCGCCCGCGAGGTGGAACGAACCGGCGCGCCTGTGTGCCTGACCCTCGCGCATCTAGATGCCGCATACGTCAGGCATCGATTTCCAACTATTGCGGCGATGTGCCGGCAAGTGGGCCTCGACCTGGCGCGTGATCCCATCCCGGTCGGACCCGCCGCGCACTACATCATGGGCGGCATCCAGACGGACGACTGGGCGAGAACGTCGATTCCAGGTCTCTATGCGGCGGGCGAAGTCGCTTGCACCGGCGTTCACGGCGCGAACCGTCTGGCGAGCAACTCGCTGCTGGAGGGCCTCGTCTTCGGCGCGAGGGCCGCGGCAGCGATGCAGGAAGGGATGCGCCCGGGTTCGTTGCGCATCGCTGACGTGGCTGATGGCTCATGGCTCATGGCTGAAGATCGGCAGTCGCCATCAGCGACCCTTTATCAGCCATCAGCCGTCACGCCGATTAAGCCGTTAACCACGGCGGAGATCCGCGAACTGATGTGGCGGAGCGTCGGCCTCTTCCGAACGCGTGAGAGGCTGTTGGCCGCCGTCGAGGCGCTGAGGCGGTGCCCGACTCCCGACGACTGGTCTCAGAGAACGTTGCTGACCGTCGCGCATCTCATCGCGATGTCCGCGCTCCGCCGCGAAGAGAGCCGCGGCGCGCATTTCCGCGAGGATTTCCCTGCGAGAGACGATGAGCGCTGGCGGGTGCATCTGATGGATCAGCGAGACGACTGAGAGTCCTCCGAGGTGCCCTCTCCAGCACAAGGACACCAAGACACGGATGAACCTGTCACGCACAATCAACCTCCTGTGGTCGCGGAGAGCTTGGCGTTGAGTAAAATACTCATCTCCCATGTCTAAACTCGACAAAGCAGATTCATTCGTCACTGAAATCACCCCGCGCTCGCAGGATTTTTCGCGCTGGTACCTCGATGTCGTGCGCCGCGCGGAGTTGTCGGACTACTCGCCCGTCAAGGGCTGCATGGTCATCCGGCCTTATGGCTATGCGATCTGGGAACTGATCCAGGAGGCCTTCGATCGCGAATTCAAGGCGACCGGCCACGTGAATGCGTATTTTCCGCTCTTCATCCCGGAAGGGCTGCTGCAAAAGGAGGCCGAGCACGTCGAGGGTTTTGCGCCGCAGGTCGCCTATGTGACGCACGGCGGCGGCGAAGAACTCGAGGAGAAGCTCGTCATCCGGCCGACGTCCGAAGCGATCATCGGCACGATGTACGCGAAGTGGGTGCAGTCGTGGCGCGATTTGCCCATCCTCATCAACCAGTGGGCCAACGTCGTTCGGTGGGAAAAAGTGACGCGGCCGTTTCTGCGCACGACGGAATTCCTGTGGCAGGAAGGGCACACAGCGCACGAGACCCACGACGAAGCGCAGGCGGAAACGATGAGGATCCTCGATCTCTATGCCGACGTTGCGCATCGAACGCTCGCTATGCCGGTCGTCAAAGGTATCAAGAGCGACAGCGAGAAATTTGCGGGCGCGCTGCGAACCTATTCGATCGAGGCGCTGATGGGCGACGGCCGCGCGCTGCAGGCCGGGACATCGCACAACCTCGGTCAGAACTTCGCCAAGGCGTTCGAGATCACATTCCAGGCGCGAGACAAGTCGTTGCAGTACGTTTGGGGGACGTCCTGGGGCGTTTCCACGCGCCTGATCGGTGGCGTGATCATGACGCACGGCGACGACAGCGGCCTCGTCCTGCCGCCGCGCGTCGCGCCGTATCAGGTGGTGATCGTGCCGATCGGCCGCGAAAACTGGCGCGAGACGGTGCTGCCCCGGGCGAAGGACATTCATCGCGAGCTCGCGGCCGGCGGCATCCGGGTCACGCTCGACGATCGCGACGAGCGTCCCGGATGGAAGTTCTCGGAGTGGGAGCTGCGAGGCGTTCCGCTGCGCGTCGAGATCGGACCGAAAGACATCGAGAAGTCCGCGGTGCTCGTTGCTCGCCGGGATACGCGCGAGAAACGGAGCCTTCCGATGACCAATCTGGCCGCTCAGCTGCGCGACCTGCTCGATGCGGTGCAGAACAACCTCCTCGAACGCGCGCGGCAGTTCCGCGAGGAGCACACGCATCGAGTGGCCACCTACGACGAGTTCAAGCAGATCATGGACGGCCGTCCCGGATTCGTGATCGCCCGGTGGTGCGGCGCCGCCGATTGCGAGGCCCAGATCAAAACGGAGACTCAGGCCACGATCCGCAACATGCCGATCGACGGCGCCGAGCCGGGCGGGCGTTGCATCCGCTGCGACGGCGATGCCAAAGCCGAGGCGTGGTTTGCCAAGGCGTACTGACGCTCAATTAGCCATCAGCCATGTCCGCGAGTACCGTCGGCCATCGTTTTTCAATCCGTTTCAACAGCGCACTCCGCCGCGTGAGCTTCTCGCGCTTGACGATCGTGCGGAAGGTGTCACGCAAGTGTTGCCGCCACCAGTCGCGCTGGAGGCGGCCCGCTCTGGTCGAGCGCACGTAGGCGCCCGCCAGCGGCACGAGACACGACGCATCGCCGGCGACCGACAGTGCCGACAGGAACTCGACCGGGAGTGGCGCGTCCGCGCGGTCGAGGGCTTCGCGGAGATCGTACAGCGCGAGGCGGCTACCGCGGTTGGCCAGCGCAACATGCGCGGCGGCGCGGGCCATCATCCACTCCATACGGCGCGGTTGAGGCTCTCCGCCCTCGCGATCGCGCACGCGTTCGACGATCGCGAGAAGAAGCGGCAGCGGTGCGGTGTCTGCCGCCGCGGCGATCGCCTGATGCAGGACGTGAGGGTCGTCAGGGAGTCCCTGCTCGGCCGCCTGCGTCAGCTGCACGAGAGGGTCCACACGCGACGGCTTTTGGGGCGCCTTTCGGCGGTCGGCGACGAGTTCGCGCACCGCGCTGCTGGGATCATCGGCAAGCGATTTCAGTAGCGGCTCGACCGTCGAGCGCTCCAGATCCATCAGCGTGCGCAACGCCGCCAGCCGCACCGGTTCGGAGCGTCGCTGATCGATGACTGCGACGGTCACGGCATCGACGATTGTCGCGCTCTGTGGACCGCGCACGAACGTGCGCGCGACTGCAATCGCAGCGACTGCCACCATCGGATCCGCGTCGGGGATGGCGCCTAGCGCGCATTCGAGCGCGTGCGGATCTGCAATCGCTTCCAGAGCCCGGAATGCGGCCGCTCGCGCGGCCGGAGCGGCGCGCGATCCGCCCAACGCGATCAGCCGTTCCACTGCGCGCGCGCCGAGGACGATGAGCCTCGCAACTGCGGCTTCGCGCGCGACTTCATCGCGACTTAGATCCGCGACGAGCCTGTCGATTTGTTGTGAAGAGGACGGTTTGATCGCCAATTGCCGACGATCTTACCTGCAGGGGCTATTACTCTTTGCACATCGGGCGTAGCGGTCTGTCCTTTGTGCTCGGGTCTTGGTTCTCGGTCCGTCCCCTCGTCCTCTGTTCTTGGTGCGCTGTCTGGGATAAGAAGGGATTGGGCATGAGGGCGAGGATTGACCAATCCACAACCCCAATCCCTAATCCCCTCGCGTTCTATCTGGTCAAGTTGACGACCATGGCCGCGCGACGGTTCAGGCGGCGGGTTTCTTCACGCGAATTGTCGTACTTGGGCCGTTCCTCGCCGTAGCTGACCGTCCGCAGGCGATCCGCCGCGATGCCGCGGCTGACCAGGTAATCTTTCACGGCGTTCGCG